>CAYYHN010000807.1:0-2583 GCA_964471245.1 uncultured Rhodothermaceae bacterium
CAGGCGACGGAGGGCATCCATTGTCGCACCCACTTGGTTGTGCGGGTTGCTCGAGCCGAGCGACTTCGACAGGATGTCGTGGTAACCAGCGCATTCGAGCACGGCACGCACACCACCACCTGCGATGACGCCCGTACCTTCGGCGGCGGGCTTCAGCAGCACGCGGCCAGCGTCTTGCTTGCCAATCACTTCGTGCGGCACCGTAGCGCCTTTGATTGGGACATCGATCATGCTCTTCTTAGCATTTTCGGTGCCCTTGGCAATGGCGTCAGCTACTTCGTTGGCTTTGCCGAGGCCCGTGCCTACGCGGCCGCTGCCGTTGCCAACCACTACTACGGCGTTGAAGGAGAACCGACGCCCCCCTTTCACCACCTTCGCCACGCGGTTGACAGCTACCAGGCGTTCAATCAGGTCGCTCTGTGGCTCCTGCTTCCTATCGCGATTTCTACGCTTGCGTTCTTTCGCCATGTTGGTCTTGTCGATACGTGCGGTTTCTTGCAGACCGCCAGTTAGAATTTCAGGCCGCCTTCGCGCGCCCCGTCAGCCAGCGCCTTCACGCGGCCGTGGTACGGATACCCGTTCCGGTCGAATACAACCGTCTCAATGCCTTGCTCGGAAGCACGCGAAGCCAGCCGCTTGCCGACTTCTGCACCGCGCTCCGACTTGCTTCCCGTCACGCCTTCTTCTTGGCTGGTAGCAGCAGCAAGGGTGCGGCCCGACGCATCGTCGATGAGCTGAGCCGTGATGTGCATGTTCGAACGGAACACGCTGAGGCGCGGACGGCTTGCCGTACCCGACACCTTTTTGCGGATGGACCGCTTGCGACGTAAACGCCGCGTAGCTTTTAAGTTCTTCGCCATAATCGTCTGTGCGTTATAAGACCGAAAGATGACCGACCCTTCGGTATGATGTCACATGGTGTGGCTTTTTGAGGCGACCTAGCGGCCAGCCGTCTTACCAGCTTTGCGGCGGACGTACTCGCCGACGTAGCGGACCCCTTTGCCTTTGTAGGGCTCCGGCGGACGCAGACCTCGGATCTTGGCAGCAACCTGCCCTACGACCTGCTTGTCAATCCCCGTAATGGTAATGATCGTGTTTTTACCACGAGCAGCCTGTACGGTGATGGAGACGCCATCGGGCGGCAGGAAGTAGATTGGGTGCGAGAAGCCGAGGTTGAGTTGGAGAATGTCACCCGTCATCTGGGCACGAAACCCAACGCCGATGATCTCAAGCTGACGTTCGTAGCCTTTCGAAACGCCTGTCACCATGTTGTTCAGCAGCGCACGGTAGAGGCCGTGCATGGCGCGGTGACGCTTCTGTTCGGTAGGACGCTGGAGTTCGAGCGTACCGTCGTTGACGGCAACGGTGATGTCGGGGTCGACTTGCAGGGACAAGGTGCCTTTGGGGCCCTCGACCGTGACCAGGTTATTGGCCGCGATGTTCACCTTGACGTTCCCTTCCAATGGGATCGGTTGCTTGCCAATTCGAGACATGGTATTCGCGGGTTAAAAAGCGGAGAGACCAGACGTACGTGTCGGGTCATGAATTAGTAGATCGAAGCGAGCACTTCGCCACCGATGTTCAGGCGGCGGGCTTCTTTGTCGGTCATCACGCCGTGCGAGGTCGAGATGATGGCGACACCCAAGCCGTTGCGCACGCGAGGCAGGTCGGTAGCGCCAACATACTGGCGGAGGCCCGGCTTCGAGATACGCTTCAGGTTCAGGATCGCTGCTTTGCCACGCGCATCGTACTTCAGGTAGATGCGGAGCAAGCCCTGCTTGCCGTCGTCGATGTTAATGAACTTGCGGACGTAGCCTTTGTCCTCCAAAATCTGCGTGATGGCACGCTTGAGTTTCGAAGCAGGAATGTCCACATAAGTGTGGCGGGCCGTCTGCGCATTACGGATGCGCGTAAGGTAGTCGGCTACCGGGTCGGAGATTGCGCTCATGGTTGTGTGAGGCTAGAGGTAGGGGTTCCGCACAGCACCTCTGCTGCACGGCCTTCCACCAATGAAATAAATCGGGTTACCAGCTGGCTTTGCGCACGCCGGGAATTTTGCCTGCAAGGGCCATTTCCCGGAACTTGATGCGCGAGATGCCAAACTTGCGAATGTACCCGCGAGAGCGACCCGTAAGGGCGCAGCGGTTGCGGAGGCGCACCGGGCTGGCGTTGCGAGGAAGCTTCTGGAGGCCTTCGTAGTCCCCCTCCTCGCGCAGCCGACGGCGCTTCTCAGCGTATTTGGCTACTGCGCGGCGGCGCTTCTGGTCGCGGGCGATGATGCTCTTTTTTGCCATTGCGTTGTTGTGCTACTGTGCGTTGCTGTCAGTTGAAATCGCTTATACAAGCCGCTCTTCGCCACGGCGGACGAACGGCATGCCCAGCGCCTTAAGCAGCGCATAAGCTTCTTCATCGGTCTTGGCCGTGGTGACAAACGTCACATCCATCCCGTTGATGTTGGAGATCTTGTCCACATCAATTTCAGGGAAGATGATCTGCTCTTTAATGCCAAGCGTATAGTTGCCACGGCCATCAAAGCTCTTGTCGGGGACACTGCGGAAGTCACGTACACGGGGCAGCGCGAGT
>CAYYHN010000808.1:0-2579 GCA_964471245.1 uncultured Rhodothermaceae bacterium
AGTCTACCGCTACGACTACGCCACAGCAACGACGACGTCCATCACGACTATTCCATCCCACCCGGTTCATTTTGGTGCGCGCTGGGGCTTCACGGTCAGCCCCGACGAATCCGTGCTGCTGTACAGCAACATCGACCGCTCCGAGAGTGACATCATGCTTGTTAGCGGGCAGTTTTAGCGTCCCTCAGTCAGCATCAACGCCGCCAGTTCCTTCACGAGCTTCGCCGCAACCATCGCCGTCATGCCGTGCACATCGCGGCGCGGGTTGTATTCGACGACATCGGCCCCGAGGACGGGGGCGCTTAGCCGCTGGACCATACGCAGCGCTTCGCGTGTGCTGAGGCCGCCTGGCTCATGGTGCGAGACGCCGGGCGCAAAGGCTGGATCGAGCACGTCGAGGTCGAAGGAGATGTAGACGGGGCCATCAAATTCGGGCTGAAAGGAGGCAAGATCGAGCGTCGCCATCGTATGGACTTCTACACCAAACCGCTCGGCTTGGGCATGCTGGTGCGGGTTCATCGTCCGGATGCCGACCTGTACGAGGTGCGAGGCGAGTCCAGCTTCCATGATGCGGGCAAAGGGGCACGCGTGGGCGTAGCGGTTGCCTTCGTAATGGTCGTAGAGATCGGGATGGGCGTCGAAGTGGAGGATTTGGAGCGGGCCGTGTGCCTCGGCTAGGGCTCGTACGACGGGAAACGTGATGGCATGGTCGCCGCCCAAAATCAGCGGCTTCGCTCGTTGCTGCACGATGGCTGCCACGTGATTAGCGATGCCGAGGTAGGCTGCTTCATTCGCCCCAATGCTGCGGTCGCCTACGTCTTGGAAGCGGATGTCGCTCCCGAGATCGTGACCGGATTCGGCGCAAAGATTAGCCGAGCCACTGTGTAGCGCCGCGCGGATCGCAGGCGGTGCCTCAGCAGGGCCACGCATGTATGTGGAGCCTGCGTCGTAGCGTATGCCGAGCAGCGCCACATCGCCAGCACGCAAGGATTCGGGGGCGACAGGGACGGGCATGTCAGTTCGTGAAGGATGGACAGTTTGGAAGAATGGATGGTTTGGAGAGATAAAACAGGAAGAAAGGAGATGCAAGACCTTTTCCCTCTGTACATCCTCCCCAAACTTCCACCCTTTCCACCCTCAATTAGGGGCGCGTGCTCATCAACTCGCGCGCGCTTTCGAGGGCGGCGTCGGTCAGTGTCTCGCCGCTGATCAGCTTGGCGACTTGCTCGACGTGTTCACCTTCGCTCAGGCGGCGGATGTTCGACCGCGTCCGGCCGTCGTCCACGGCTTTCTCGACAACGTAGTGCACATCGGCCAGCGCCGCGATTTGTGGCAAATGCGTGATGGCGATGATCTGGTGGTAGTTCGCGAGGTCGTGCATGCTCTCGCCCACCATGCGCGCCATCCGGCCCGAGATGCCGGTGTCGATCTCGTCGAATACGAGGATGGGGAGGCGGTCGCTCTTAGCGAGAATGGTTTTGAGTGCGAGCATGATGCGGCTGACCTCGCCACCGGAGGCGACCTTGGCCAACGGCTTCGGCGCTTCGCCGGGGTTCGACGACATGAAGAACTCGATCTGATCCATGCCCGTCGGGAAGGCCGTGTAGCGTTCGTCGCCGTGGCCGAGCGTGGGGAACGTGATCCAGCCGTCGGGATCATCCTGTAGCTTGAAGTCGACGACGAACCGGCTGTTGGGCATCCCAAGCTTGGCGAGTTCGCCTTGGATCGCATCTTCAACCCGCCGCGCTACCTCGTGCCGCTTCGACGACAGCCGCTGAGCCGCATCGGACAGCCGACTTTGGGCTTGGGCAACCTGCTGCGTGAGTCGGTCGATCGCCCCCTCGAAGTTGGCAGCCAAATCATGCTGTTCACCAATCTCGTGGCGATGTGCCAAGACAGCTTCGAGCGTGCCGCCGTACTTGCGCTTCAGCATTTCTAGCTCGCCAAGCCGCAAGCGAATCTCCTCCAGTCGCTCTGGGTTGAACTCGATCTGTGCGTTGTAGCCTTGTAGGAACTGGGCGATCTCCGCAATGACAATTTGGGCCGACCGAATTTCCTCCAGCGAATCCTCGAACGAACGGTCGATGCGGGCGAGGTCTTGCAACTCATTTCGTGCGATGACGAGTTGGTCGTGGACGGCGTCGTCGGTGCCGTAGAGCATCTCGTACAACTGCACGGTCGTCTCGTAAAGCTGCTCGGCATTTTCGAGGACGCGGCGCTCGTCTTCCAGTGCTTCCTCTTCGCCAGCAATCGGCCCGACGCGATCGATCTCCTCGATCTGGAACGCATACAGTTCCTTCTGCTGCCGCAGTTCGCGTTCACGCGCGATCAGCGTCTTGCGCTCACGCATGAGGTCTGCCACGGCCTCGTGCTCGCGGGCGTAGGCATGCCGCAGGCCTTGGAGCATCCCGAAGTTGTTGATCATCTCCAGATGCGTCTCCACACGCAGCAGCGACTGGTGCTCGTGTTGCCCATGCAGGTCGATCATCTGCGCCGCCACCTCGCGCAGCAGCGCCGCTCGTGCCGGTGTGTCGTTGATGAACGCCCGGCTCTGGCTCGCCGTGATCTCGCGCCGCAGG
>CAYYHN010000809.1:0-2576 GCA_964471245.1 uncultured Rhodothermaceae bacterium
CATCCCAGCTCGCGCCTGTCCAGCCGCCCAGCGATCCTATAAAACGGTCTGGAGAAGAAAAAGGCGCAATCATCGCTGATCCATTACGTATTCCTGTAGTGGACATTTGGGCAAAAGGATGGAATACCTCACGAACAGCCGTTGTGTCTTGCGTGCGCATGCCGTCGAACATCTGCTCGATGGTGCTGCGTACCTCGTACCACGCCATGCTCTGGGATTTGTCAGGTACCTGTGCTAAAAGGGTAGCCGGAAGCAGTAGGATAAAGAGTAAAAGAAGGGAAAGGGGTCGATGGGAATGCATAAATCAATTCTGGCTTGCGTGCAAAAAAGGCCTACATTAAATGGAGTAGGCCTAAAGGTAAATAACAATGGGAAATGTCGATTACCATCCAGAAGTATTCGGCAGCATCTGACCAAATGTGTCCGAGTCGGTGCTTATTTGTGCCGTAGGAGTAGCATCGTCTGGTCTTCTTGTGGTGGGAGTTGGAGCGCCCACTTATCACTCTCATGTTGAAGCTTTTGTAGGATTTCTTCGATTGAATCCGAGGTGTCCCGCTCCTCAGTCATGATGCGTGTAAATAGTTCGGATAGGCGGTCAAGTCCAAACATACGACCTTGGCCATCTTGACGACCAGAAAGCCCCGTAGTACTGAGGAGGACCGCATCGCCTGATTGCAAGTGGATCGAGTCGTGTTCGATCTCATGATGCAGATGATCTCCGAACGATACGGGGCCAATCACCTCTGCTTGGCGTGAAGCACTTCGGTAAATCAATACCGAGGGCATATGGGCAGAGGTGAAATTGAGTGTATTGTTTTGAATCTTCAGGAGAAGCAGGCCGAGGTCAATCTCACCCCCGCTCACATGTTTGGTGGCGTGCTGCATTTGCCCAAAGATCGCGGAAAGCGACGGAAGAGGGGCGAGAAGGCTGAAAAGGCTCTTCGCTGAGGCAACAACCGTATTTGCATGCATTGCATGTCCTGTTGCGTCGGCGAGCATAGCCGTGAGTGTGCCGTCTTCATCAAGGTGAACATCGTACAACGTGCCACTCGGCTCTGGTGCTGTTTTCATCAAGCCGTGCATCTCCAATTTAGGGTGGCTGGGTAGTGAAACCGGCAGGAAGCTGGTCTGCACTTTGCGAGCCTTATCAAGTTGCTGCACCTTGCGCTGATATTCGTTATCAAAGAGGAGTTTTTGGAGGTCTTCTGCACGACTCTTTAGAGCCTCTTCCATCTGTGTTCGTGCGGTCTCTCTCAATTCGTAGAACTGCTTCCTGTACTTTATACTTTCCCTCACATGACGTCCTGTAAAATGAAGTGTGTACGACCCAAGTAGGATGGCAGCCATCACGTAGGGGATGGAAGCAAAGCTCGAATTGGTTGGGATATAGCCAAGCTGTAGCAGAAGTAAGTAGATAAGGCTGATAGAAAATGCGATCGTACCCCATGTGAGCATGCGCGACCCATTCATGCTGTTTCTGTTGGCAGTAAAGACTACGCGTACATGTTCCAAATAGAGGAACAAGCCGAAGATCATGAGTGGGATTTCGAAGGCATGATCCGTAAAAAACGGCCAGACACTTAGTAATAATCCCACGATGAATGCCAAGAAGAAAAAGAGCGGGAGCCGTGGCGCAAACATGGAGTACGTAAGGCGCAAACCGCCTACGCTACTAACCGCAACACTCGCAGCTAAGGCTGGTGTAGACCATAGCTTAATATCCTGCAATGTTCCAAAGAAGACCTCATGGTGATGGATGACGGTGGTTACCATCACCGTCAGACAGGTGAGCGCCACATATATCGGTGTGCTCTCTTCGAGATTTGTGAGGTACAACATGAGGTTGATAAAAGCCAAGGCTAAGAACAAGCCAAGGAAGAACATGGGCACCGCGGTGTGCGAACGGCGCGACGTGTCGGAGGCTGCGATCATTGCGGTGGCATCGCCCAGCCACATTTGAAAGCCGATGCGATCAGTTGCGGAGAGGTAGGCATGTGCCCGTGCGTTGGAGACCCGGACGGCTAAGACATGAGGGCCTTCACCTTGCATCGGCAGCGACTTCACGCGGTCGTCCAACTGGCGTACTTCGAAATTGGCGTCTTTGTTGACATTGCCATACCGATGCACCAGTTGGCCATTGAGGTAGACTTCGGCCGCACCATAGGGCTCCAGCAGCATGCCCACAGCGATGGAGTCTGATGGAAGGTTGTTCCGAAGGTGCAGTCGAAACCATCCTATTCCGAGCCAGTCGTTTGCTGCTGGTGTGTTCGAGATGAACGTGGACTGGACGGTTTGCCACGCCTTGTCGTCAAAATCAACGTTGGCCCAATCCGGATTGTCTCCCCGCTGATACTTCCAAGGAAAGCGTACTTCAACTTGCGATGAACCGTCTGTAAAGGACGAATCACTTAGGGTAATGTGCTGGGCAACGCCCACTTGTGGCCTTAGGAGAAAAAAGAAGCCGAATAGCAACAACAGAATGCGCATGGACGAGCCGAACTAAAAACAATCATGCTATGGACATGTTTGGTATCGACTCTGGGAATGGCTATTCAAGGGATTCCACCGCTTTTTCC
>CAYYHN010000810.1:0-2572 GCA_964471245.1 uncultured Rhodothermaceae bacterium
AAATGCTTCCGCCGATGGGCCGCCTTCGATATTTCGTAGCCGCAGAGCACCATCGGTTGCAGCTTCACGTACCAACATACGCCACTGCTCGCGGTCATTTTCCCAGTGGGTACTGAGTTGCAGCACACGGTCGAGGCCATTGTCTTGCCTCGAATACAATGTATTGCCTAAGGCGGAGTAGTAAACCTCGTAGACACCGGCATCTAGAGCGAGGGTGTCTTGAACCTCAACCAACGACGCTGCGCCTACCAGATTGTCGGGAAGTTCCAACTTCCAAACAACTTCGCGTGTATCAGCATCTAAAATCCAGCCGTAGGCTGCCATCATAGGCACCCCATCGACTTGCTCAATCGAACCAGCTACGTCAAGGGCAATTTGGGTTGGAGCATCAACTTCGATAGCACCTTCGTAAAAGTCACCTGCATCGATATTTACCCAAACGACTGTGCCATCGGGAGCTGGTGCTCCGCGGAAAACACGTATTAGAAGAACGGCTATAAGAGCCAGCAAGACAAATAATTGAAAGCGAACGAACCGACGTCGTTTCATAGCATAACCAGAGCAGAAGTAAAGGCGGCGCTCGTTGGTACGCAGCGAGCGGCAGGAAGTTACTAAGCAAGACCTTGCGAATATATCTCCATGACACGGCCACTCGAATTTCTGCCCCCCTTCGTAAGCACATCGGTTCTTCGCGCGGTACACTTTCAGATCGCACCCCAGCGCCGTACCTTCCCTCGATACGGCCATGGTGTAACTTGAATACCGTTGTGCCAGTAGTACACGAGGCCTACCCACCAGAAGCCCCACCCGTACGCCCCCGGTATGTCAGACGCTGTACAGGCACCGAAATCGCGTAAACTGCGTCCCACGCTGAAGCTCAGCGCTCGGATGCGGTATACCGTTTTGGCACTGTTGTTCGCAGTCTGTTACCTCCTCGGTTTTGGGTACCACTACTTCACGATGCAGGCAGTCACGCCTGTACCGCCGACCCTAACACTGCTCTACAACCTCGTGTTATTGGTCGGATATGCCTCCCTTTGGCGCATCCTTTCGATTTTTTTCCAGCAACGTCGTTACAAACCCATAACGACAATGTGGATGGCGATTGTCTCTGGCGTCTTGTTCTTCGGCGTGGGGTACCTTCTTACGCGCAATGTAGAGGCCAACGAATTTATCGGCGTATCTGGGTTTGCCTACGAAACAGGCTACCCTATCGAATACGTGACGCTGATCAAGATGAACGTGCTGGCCCTTCTCGAAGGTGCATATGCTATGTTTGTGCTTATGCTTTTGCGCGTACCCGTGCTGTTCAAGCGCTCCAGAAGCAGCCAACGAAACTGGTACCTGATGCTGGTTCTGATGGTAGTGGCGACGATTCCAGCCTTCATGGATTCGTTCGCACCGGACACGGGCTTCGCTATGAGCTTAGCCTTGGTACCTGCTATCGTGATGATGGTCGTCAACTCGTTTCGCCTCTCTTGGATTGTATTCCAAACGTTCAAAGAGAAAATGGGCACCATCGGGCTCTCTATCATTCTGATGCCGCTCTTCTTTGAGGCTAGCTCGGGCTTATTTAATGATGCGGCTAGCAGCAGCAACTTCTTACAACTAGCTACTGTCTTCGTAGACTACTATAGCCTACCGCTCAGCACCTTCGCACGGTTAGCGTTCCTTTTTGGCTTCCTCTACACACTCACGGCATTGCTTTCGTTGCTGTTTCACTTGCCAACGACAAGTGACTTCCAGCAACGTGCTGGCGAGATCTCGGCACTACACTCGTTCTCCTCGCTCGCCAACCAGATGCTGGATGCCGATAAGCTATACGAAACGATGATTGCTGCCACGGTACAAACCAGTGGCGCAGAACGCGCATGGCTTGCCTTGGACAATCCTGACGGCACGTCGATTCTACCTGACTTGGTGGCCTTTCACAACACATCGCCGGAGCAGATCCATGAGCAACTCGATATCAAGGCGCTGTATCGCGATTTGCTACAATCCCGCGAGCCGTTATGCTTACAACATGCCCCGCTTGACCACCGCGTGAAAGCGGGACCAAGCGATGGCCTTGGTAGCCTGCTAGCCGTACCCCTCGTGACACGCGCCAACATGCTGGGCGTGTTGTTTACAACCAAAAGTGTTGTGCAAGGCTTTGAGCGCGATGACATTGAGGCTATCAGCATCTTTGCCGCGCAAGCCTCGCTCGCTATGGAGAATGCGAGACTGTTTGAAGAGCAGTTGGAAAAAGAGCGCCTCGCCCGCGAACTTGCTATTGCTCGCGAAGTGCAGCGCAAGCTCTTGCCGCAACATCTTCCTACATTGCCAGGCTTGCAGTGTGCTGCGTCTAGTGTTTCAGCCCAAGAGGTTGGAGGCGACTATTATGACGTGCTTAGGCTCAACGATCACCAATTGGCATTCATCATCGCAGACGTATCTGGCAAGGGTACCTCGGCGGCATTCTACATGGCTGAGATGCAGGGCATTTTCCGCTCCGTCAGCCGTATTGCGCCCGAACCACTCGACTTTTTGTATCATGCAAATGTAGCACTGGCCGGGTCACTCGAAAAGAATG
>CAYYHN010000811.1:0-2570 GCA_964471245.1 uncultured Rhodothermaceae bacterium
AGGAGCGTGATCTGTCGTCGGAGGCGTTTATCCAAGCATGGCGCGACCACGTAGGCGAGGTCACCGAGGCAAAGGCTGTGACGTTTGCAGCGGAAGTGCTGCAATTCGGTGGCCCCATCGAGGTCGAACTGACGGCCGATGACGCGGATGTCTTACAAGCAAGCGTTGTGGCGCTCAAAGACGAACTGCGTACGTTCGCGGGTGTCTTTGACGTGGCCGATGACCAAGAAGCCGGTAAGCAAGAGTTGCAGCTTGATCTGCTGCCACAAGCACGCACACTGGGGCTGACGCTGGATGATGTTGCGCGGCAGGTGCGGGCGGCGTATTTCGGGGAGGAAGCCCTGCGTGTCCAGCGCGGTCGTGATGATGTCGGCGTCTTTGTGCGCCTGCCCAAAGACGAGCGGGATGCCATCGCGGATCTCCAGCAGTACCGAATCCGCACCCCACAAGGCGGTGCTGTACCGCTCCAAGAAGTCGCCACGCTGCGAACAGGCACCGCACCAACCGCGATCAACCGCCGCGACGGCCGCCGCGTCATCGCCGTCACCGCCGATGTCGACCCCGCTATTGCGACGGGTAGCGAGATCAATGCCCAGCTACAAGCCGAGGTCATTCCCGCGCTCCAAGCACAATTTCCGGGGCTGATCGTCAGCTTCGAGGGGGAACAGCGCGAGCAGGCATTAACCTTGGATGCACTTGCCGTTTCGTTTCCGCTGGCTCTGTTCCTTATCTATGTGCTGCTCGCCATTCCCTTTGGCTCCTATTTTCAGCCGCTCATCATCATGGCTGCGATTCCCTTTGGGCTGATTGGGGCGATCGTCGGGCATTGGCTGTTTGGGCTGCAACTGGGCATGCTGAGCATCTCAGGCTTAATCGGACTCAGCGGGGTGGTCGTCAACGATTCGCTGGTGATGATCGATTTCATCAACGAGCAGCGCAAGAAAGGGCTGCCGATGGCGGAAGCGATTGTGTCCGGTGCAAAATTGCGGTTCCGCCCGATCTTCCTGACCACGCTGACGACGTTTTTAGGTGTGCTTCCACTCATCCTAGAACGCAGCGTACAGGCACAATTCCTGATTCCCATGGCGGTCAGCCTCGGCTTCGGAATCCTGTTCACCACCGTGGTCATCATGCTCTTGGTGCCCGCCCTGACGATGCTGCAACACGATCTGCTTGCCTTTTTCCGGCCATCTGCTGACTTGCCTGTGACCGAAGTGGAACGCAGTGAGGCCGAAGTTGGCGCATCCCAAATGCATCTACAGAATGCGTAATAAAACTTGGTTGCAATAGCTCAGAAGGCTATTTCATTGCAGCGTGTAGCACTGGAGAAGTATAGGCGCTTACATTGAGCTTGGCGTAGCAGACGCGGGTGTTTGAGGCGGATTCTTTGCCATTACATAAGCCGAAAGACAAGCCCAGCCAAAGGCCCACAAGAATAGCGGGGCGAGGTAGCGAATTCGTGCGGCGTCGGTGTAAATTTCTGGGAAGAAGCCCATCACGAGGCCATCGAGCGGCAAGGCGATCATGCAGATGATTAGCGTGGCCGAGACCATATCATTCGTGGGTGCACCCACCAGCTTGGCGGAGATCCAAACTGTGGGCGGTCCAGCCAATGCAGCGACTACATAGCCGATGATAAAGCCTAAGCCATCAAGGAGCACATAGTGACCGAGTAGCCGAATGAGTACAATACCTGCAAGCCAGATCAGTAGTGCAGCAAGGACAATGCGGGCAAAAGAACGGGGGGCAAACATATCCAATCAGGTTGTTTGGTGATATAGCGTAAGCGGGAGCGGATTTGAGGATAGCTCCAGAAGGCGCAGTGGTCAATTACCTGAGGAGGTAAGGGCTCAGCGTGGGATGCACGTCATACAAATGGCCTCCTCCAACAACCTAAAAAAAGCTGCGGTGGTGCTCCTTCGGTGTTATCCATTGCGATTGCAACAGACGTCACGTATGCTCTTAACGTGTAATCAACCTAGAGAAACGTATATGCGCCGGTGTTTTCTCGTACTTGGTTTCTTGCTCTGGGCGATAGGACTACTACCTGCAATTCAAGCCCAGACGACCACGATCTACCTCGTACGTCATGCCGAAAAGGCTGACGACGGCACATCCGACCCGCCACTCACGGAAGCAGGGATCGCCCGGGCCCTATATCTTGCACAGTTGCTTAGCGATGCTGGCCTGACCCATCTGCACACCACCAATTACCAGCGTACGCGCCAAACCCTTGAGCCAATCGCCGAGACAAGCGGCTTGATGCCCATGCGGTACGACCCACGCGATCTTTCTGGCTTTGCTGAAGCGTTACGAGAAGAATCGGGTGTGCACCTCGTATCTGGGCATAGCAACACCACGCCGATGCTCGTCGAAGCCTTGGGCGGCATTGCGGGGCCACCCATCTCTGAAAGCGAATACGACCGACTCTACCAACTCATCTTGCATGCCGATGGCACGGTGACGACTACAGTGTTTCGCTTACCGCCGTACTGATCGTGTTGGAATGTTGAGGACTTAGAGGGCGTTGAGGTTTTGGATTCGCAGGCGAGCGGCGTGAGATGGCGAGG
>CAYYHN010000812.1:0-2568 GCA_964471245.1 uncultured Rhodothermaceae bacterium
CCTCGGGCGTGGCCGTGGGCCTGCGCTGGGCGGTGCAGGTCGCCCTCGAGCTCGACTGGATCAACCCCCGCGCCGGCCGGAACCTCGCCCAGGAGTGGGGCATCAACCACAGCTTCTTCTTCTTCGAGGCCTTCGGCTCGACGGCGGAGAACGGCATCCGCGTCGGCGACGATATCGCCTACGTCGGCGGGCTCGGCCTGAGCTTATGAGCCCATGCCTAAGGCGCCGCCGGAGCTGCCCTACGGCGTGCGGCTGAAGATCGCCTACGACGGCACGGAGTTCCGCGGCTGGCAGCGCCAGCCGAAGCAGCGGACCGTGCAGGCGACCATCGAGGAAGCCCTCAGCGAAGAAGGTTACCCCGCCGTGTAGCGCAGCATTGGGAACGGTATGTCGACCACACTTATCCAGAACGAACAGCCCACGGCAACGCTGCATGTGCAGGGCATGACGTGTGCCGCGTGCGTGCGGCGCGTCGAGCGGGCGTTGCAGCGTGCGCCGGGGGTGGCCGAGGCGTCGGTCAACCTCGCCACGGAGACCGCGCACGTGGTGTACGATGCCGCCGAGAACGACCTCTCGGGACTCATGGCTGCCGTCGAGCAGCGCGGCTACGGCGTGCTGACGGCCGAGACCATGCTGGCTGTCCAAGGCATGACGTGTGCCGCATGTGTCCGCCGCGTCGAACGCGCGCTGACCAAGGTGAATGGTGTACTGGATGTAGCTGTCAACCTTGCGACGGAACGCGCAACCGTACGTTACACCGTGGGTGTGCTGCCGCCGAGCGCGCTGACCGACGCCGTACGCGCCGCTGGCTACGATGTGCTTGATGTAGACGAAACCGCTGACCGTACAGACGCCGAGCGCGAAGCCCGCGAGGCCGAACGGCTGGCGTTGCGGCAACGCTTGTGGGTGGCAGCGGCCTTTACGGTGCCGCTTTTTCTGCTGGAGATGGCCCCGATGCTGATTCCAGCCTTGCACGATCCCATGCACGCGCTGCTGCCACTCCCGTGGCGCTACTACCTATACTTCGCCTTGGCAACCGTCGTCCAACTCGGCCCCGGACGGCGGTTCTACACGGCCGGATGGGCCGCTGTCCGCCACGGAAGCCCGGACATGAACACGCTCGTGATGCTCGGCACGAGTGCGGCCTACGGCTACTCGGTCGTGGCGACGTTTCTGCCGAGCGTGCTGCCTGCCGGGACGGTGCATGTCTACTACGAGGCGGCTGCCGTCATCATCACGCTGGTGCTGCTTGGCAAATACCTCGAAGCACTTGCCAAAGGGCGTACCAGCGAAGCGATCCGGAAGTTGATGCGCTTGCAAGCCAAATCGGCACGGGTCGTTCGGGATGAGGCTGTCGTCGAGGTACCCATCAGCGCCGTCGTGCCCGGCGATGTCGTCGTAGTGCGACCGGGTGAACAGGTGCCTGTTGATGGCGAGGTCAGCAGCGGCTCGTCGTTTGTCGATGCCTCCATGATGACGGGCGAACCGATCCCTGTTGAGGTCCAGCAGGGCGATGCAGTGACAGGCGGGACGATCAATCAGCACGGCAGCTTCCGTTTCCGAGCCACACGCGTCGGGGCTGATACGGTGCTGGCACAGATTATTCGGATGGTCGAGGCTGCGCAAGCGAGCAAGCCGCAAATCCAAGCGTTAGCCGACCAAGTCGTCGCCGTGTTTGTGCCGATTGTGCTCGGCCTCGCTTCACTCACGTTTGGCGCGTGGATGTGGCTGGGGCCGCAGCCTGCACTGACGTATGCGCTCGTGGCAGCGGTCTCGGTGCTAATTATTGCATGCCCCTGCGCGATGGGACTTGCCACACCGACCTCCATCATGGTCGGGACGGGTAAAGCCGCTGAGTTGGGCATCTTGTTTCGGCAAGGTGAAGCCTTGCAAACGCTCGAACAGACGCAGGTTGTCGCCTTCGACAAGACCGGCACCCTCACCCAAGGCCAACCGACCCTCACAGACTTTATCGTAACTGACGGCTTTGCTGCGGATGGCGTCCTGGCCAATATCGCCGCCTTGGAGCAGACCTCCGAACACCCTATTGCCCGTGCCATCGTCGCGGAAGCTGAGGCGCGATCCCTCGCAATGCCAGAAACGACCGACTTCATGGCTAAACCCGGCTATGGCGTACGCGGCGTTATCGACGGCCAAACCGTGCTCGTAGGGGCTGATCGCTACCTGCAAAGCGAAAACATATCCGTCGACGTGTTTGGCACAACAGCAGCACGACTCGCCGATGCAGGCAAAACGCCGCTTTATGCTGCCATCGACGGCCGCCTCGCTGCTATTCTCGCCGTAGCCGATCCCATAAAAGAAGGCACGCCCGAAGCCATCGCCGCGCTTCACGAACTCGGCGTCCGCGTGGCGATGATCACGGGCGACAACCAACGCACCGCTGAAGCCATCGCCGCTCAACTGGGCATCGACGATGTGCGCGCCGAGGTGCTCCCCCGCGACAAAGTCGATGCCGTCCGCGGCTTGCAAGCTGGTGGAAAGCGCGTCGCATTCGTTGGCGACGGCATCAACGACGCCCCCGCACTCGCCCAAGCCGACGTCGGCCTT
>CAYYHN010000813.1:0-2564 GCA_964471245.1 uncultured Rhodothermaceae bacterium
TCGGCGTCCCAGCGGACGAGTAAGACGTACGAATCGCCATATTGGCCGATGATGCGTCCGTTGTCGTCGACTTCACCGTTAATGGCGTGCAGGACATCGGGGCCTCCGCCAAGCCCAAGGTCGACATCGCCTCGTTGCAAGCGGTTCACGTCTTGCCACGCCACATCGAGGCGGCCGTGGTGGCGTTGCAACAATTGGGCGGCACGGTAGAGATGAGTGAGGAGCGTATCTGTGGGTACCTCTACGCCCCACTGGCGCACGAAGGGCTGAAATGCAAGCACGGCAAGTGCAGCGTGCTCGTTTTCAGGATGCGTTGTCAGGTCCCAGCGTGCAAGGTGCGTGCGTGCATCTGCGAGCAAAGGGTCAGCGCTTGGAGATGCTTCAGCGACGGCGGCTACGAATCGGGCCATCCGCGAGTCGGAGGCGTAGGCCCAATCGTATTTGTAGGCGACAAATTCATCCCACGTGATGGAGGGATCCGCGCTGAACAGAGTGAGGGCACGGCGGGCTCGATTCGTGAGGTGGGTCTCAATGCCCAGCGAGGGCGCAAACGCACCGGGGCTGGGATTCGCATCGCCCGTAGTGGTGGCAAAGGGCGTGTGGTTGTTGCTCGTCACAAAACCAGCGGGTGGATCCGTGACGTGTGGAAGCGCATCGTAGGGAAGTGTCTCGGTCCAGCGGGTTTCTTCGGAGGTGCCGAGTACAGGTTGCGACCAGTCGTAGCCTTCATCGCGTATGGGCAATGCGCCGTTGTAGACGTAGTGGATGGTGCCCGCGCCATCGGCATAGACGGTGTTGAACATAGGGATCGCTTGCATGCGCATGGCGTCTTGCCACTCGGCGAACGTGCCTGCTTTGCTCATGCGATACCATTGGGCGACGTGTTCTGCCCCACCCATTCCTGCATAGCGGATGGCAAACGTGCCGTGGGGTTGCCGCACTACAGGGCCATAGCGCGACCACAGCACCTCGCGTTCGAACGTCCATCGAAACGGTCCCCACAGCTTCACGGTGATCGGGGCGGTGCGTACTTCGAGCGTATCCCACGCGCCTTCGTGCCAGTAGCGGCCGGCATCCTCTGGGTCGATGCGGAGCGAGTAGGTGTCGATCAGGTCAGGCTTGTTGACGGTATGCGCCCAGCCCAAGTCATCGTTGTGCCCATGAAGTATAAGCGGTGCACTAGGAAACGTGCCGCCCGTCATGTTTAAGCCCTCTTCGCTACGCATGTGCGCCTCGTACCAAGCCACCGGTCCCGTCCACGGTTGGTGTGAGTTGATAGCAAGGTAGGTGCCGCCATCGGCTGTGCGCGAGGGGCCAACTGCCATTGCATTCGAGCCCAAGTGTTGGGAGGCGGTCGTGTCGGGGGCTTCGCTGGGTGTAGCAAAGAGGTCTTGCAAAACTGCGTCAATGCCGAAGAAAAGGGGGAGCTTGTGCACAAAACCTGCAACAATATCTTCGCCGCGGACAGGGAAGAGGCCGCGCATGGCTTCGTTTGGATGCTGTGTCGCGTACCGATTGAGCCCATCGGCATAGCCTTGGCAGAGGGCTTGGGTGGCCGAGTCGAGTTCTGTGTAGCGCGCGTCAACGGTGTCCCCAATGCGCAGCAGGTGCACCATATAGTCGTTCGGTGCCATGCCCTGTCCGTACGCCGAAGCCAGGTGTCCACGTGCCGCGAGCAATGCGGCTTGGATTGTGGCAAAGTCGTCTTCGGCATGGGCATAGGCTAAGCCAAACGCAGCATCAGCGTCCGTCTGCCCGTAGATATGCGGCACGCCCCACGTATCACGCAGGATTTCGACGTCGTACGTCCGGCTCAGCATGGCCGTCCCATCGGGAACACGCTCCGGCTGGGTAAACCAGATCCAACCGAATCCAAGTAGGAGAATCACCCCGATGAAGAATAGGAGGCGGCGAGAGGTCGTTGAGGGCAGCATCGGGACGCACGTTTGGTTGGGCGCAGGAAACTACCGATGCCGGTAGGCTGCTGCAAGCATTAGTTGCTAGAATCGAAGGCGGCAACAATGACAATCGAGTCCGCAAAGACTTCGCCCTCTTCGCTGATCCAGCCTGCAGAAAAGGTGAACGGACCTTCTGGGTAACTGAAAACTTCAGCCTTCATCGTAATCGATCCGATTGTGAACGGTGAAAGTCCAGGAAAGCGTAAGTCTTTGCGAGAGCCATCAAATGCAAGGAGCACGTCCCAATCTTCCAAAAGGTTGAAGTAAGGAGGAAAGGTTCGGTCCTTGTAGCCCAGCGGCTTATCAAAGTGGATCCATCCACTGAGCCATGGAATAGGGTTGGCCACTTTTGCGTTCAGACAGTCGGCCAAGGGGTCTCTGTAGCAGGGATCCTCGACTACAACCGTTCCTGTTTGTACACGCTCAGGCCGAACATCGATGTGAAACCTGTGCCGTAGTGTATCTGTGAAAATGAGTTGACGGTTTTCACCTTCTTCGCGCCAATCAAGAGCACGGATTTCAACACCTGTGGTTCTGAAGATCGGAATCTCAATCATCTCAGGTGTTTGCCTCTTGATGTCGACAATTTCGCAGCTTGTCGTTATG
>CAYYHN010000814.1:0-2560 GCA_964471245.1 uncultured Rhodothermaceae bacterium
CCCGAAGTCAGAATCCTCAACGCCCTCTAAGCCTACCGCTCAAATCCTCTCTTCCTTGGTGCGCACGAGCGTAACGTTTTGGATTGCTCACGTGCGTGCGAGAAGTCTGAAGAAGTCACGTCCTTGAGTTGGTCATCTCGACCAAGTGAACCGAGCAAAGATCTCTCCCCGAAATTGTCGCCCTACTAACTGTGGCCGGAACTCAGTCGTGGGAGTGTACCCTTCAACGAGGTTGCCTCAGATAGCAAGAGGCAGATAGACGCGGTTGCACCTAGAAACCATCAAATCGCGCTGTTTGGCTGTCCTGATACGTGATTCTGCACATCCACATACGCTCAGATGGACGAATTGAGGGGTAGGTGCCTACATCTTTGCCATCGTCCACGTCGTAAGGGTTGCCATCACAAACAACCCCGTTGATCGATGCGAGGCAACTTGCACCATCGACGTACATCAACTCAGGACAGAATTATGAACACCACACAATACATCACACGCCATGCCTCGCTCTATTCGCTGCTGTTGATTCTGCTTGCAGCGCCCTTGGCAGCGCAGACTATTGTACCCAACGAAGAGGCGAAGGCGCGCATGAACGATCAGGTGCGCGCCACGATGGAGCGCCTTGAACTCACGCAAGAGCAGCAGGAGGTGGTGCGCCCCATCATCGAGAACAACATGAGGCAGCGGCTTGCCGTGTTGGAAAAGCATGGCATTGATCCTGCCGAACTGCAGCAAGGGAAGCGCCCCGGTATGCGCACCATGCGGAAGCTACGCAGCGACATGGAACGGCTCGGCAAGGCCACAGAAAAGCAATTAGGTGAGGTCTTGACCGATGACCAGATGGCTACTTGGAAAGCCTTAGAAGAAGAACGCCGCGATCAGATGCGCAAGCAAATGAGAGGAAGCTGAGCGTGCCCATCACCGATCATCTACTCGAAACATCATGAACCGATTGCACAGCCCTCGCATTATGCGTGTTGTACTGCTCAGTCTTGTCGCTGCATGCTTCGTAAGTGCATGCTCGTTCACGCCGCACATGCCGAAAGCAGAAGCAGAAGTGACGCTACCCGATCAGTTCGATGCCACGAAGCCGGATACGCTACGTCCGATGGCGCAGTGGTGGACAGCCTACAACGATCCGGTACTGAACCGTCTCGTCGACACCACCTTGGCACGAAACCTCGACCTGCGTGTCGCCGCTGCTCGTGTCGTGGAAGTTCAGCAGCAGTACCGCATTGCCCGTGCGCCGACGCTGCCGAGTGTTACGTTAAGTGGCGATGTCTCGCGTAGCGATACGCCCGCGAATGTCGGCTTTACGTCCGACTTGCCGGGGCTTCCTGAGCGCTTCGACAATGAGACGTACACGGTTGCAGGGACGCTGGCGTACGAACGTGACATCTGGGGGCGCATTAAGAACCAGAAGAACGCAGCGTTACACGAGTTCTATGCGACCCAAGAGGATTACCGAGCCGTACAGATTGGCGTGCTTGCAGAAGTGATGGCTGCCTACTTCGAACTGCTAGACTTAGAGGCCCAGTTGCAGTTGACGCAGGCTAGCGTAAACCTCCTCCAAGAGCGCGTAGAGCTGACGGAAGAACGCTACGCGCGCGGCCTCGTCACATCGTTCGAGTTGTACAGCCTGCGGCAAGAATTTGAGAGCACGCGAACCAATCTACCGTTGCTCGAATCCAGCCTCGTCGAAACTACGGGTCGCCTTGCTGTGCTGCTCGGCATGTACCCGGATGAGGTCGCCCTCTTGCTCGCGGATGAGCGGGCTCCAGAGCTGGTGTTGACGCCTATTCCGTCTGGCTTGCCATCGGACCTCTTGCAGGAGCGGCCGGATGTAGCTGCAGCGATGCAGCGCCTCGAAGCTGCGCGGCAAAATATCGGCGCGGCCAAGGCTAGCCTCTTTCCGACGCTCTCCTTGACGGCCACGGGTGGGTTGCAGAGCGGTGAACTGACGGCCTTGGTCAACACGGGACAATATTTCACCAGCTTGGCTTCCTCGATCACTGCACCGCTGTTTCAGGGCGGGGCCTTGCGTGCCAACGTACGGGTAAGCGAAGCGCGGTATGGGCAAGCCGCTGCGTCCTACGAAAAAACGCTGCGAACCGCCTTCAAGGAAGTCTCGGCTACGCTCATCGCCTACGAAAAGCAACGCGAACGCTATGCCATGCTCCAAGAGGAGCAGGCCTATGCCGAAGCCTCCGTGCAGGCGCAAGAGGACCGCGTCCGGCGCGGCGTGGGCGACTACCTCGCCTACCTCGATGCCCGCCGCAACCTGCTTCGTGTGCAGACCTCGCTTGCAAGCGCCGAGCGCGCGCTAGCCGATGCACGCCTTGCTGTACACCGTGCGCTAGGTGGCAACTGGGTGGATCACCCTGAAGCCTAGCCCCCAATCCATCTCGACTCAATCGTCTCGTTCCAATCGTTGCGTTATGAAATACGTAAAATCCTTCCTCATCATCGGAGCCATCGTGGCAAGTGGTGTTGCCATCGCAGGCATGCTGGTTGCCTTCAGTCCTGAGCCGCCGCGAGAAGCGCGTGAAGTGCGGGCACC
>CAYYHN010000815.1:0-2558 GCA_964471245.1 uncultured Rhodothermaceae bacterium
AGGGTTCGGGGCGTGCTACGCCACGGTGGCAGGTACGGAACGTCACACGCAAAGGCGCAGCGTTATCTGTGTAGAGTGCGGCCGCAGCAGGCAAATGATCGGCATTAATGGATTGAACCATCCGCATCATAATTCGGGCTTGTTCTTTCGCCGGGCGATCGTCCGAGGCGAAGTCGAACGTGCTGAGCGGTTGGCCTTCTGTACCTACATGGCAATGGGTGCAACGAACGCCCAAGCTTCTTACGAAGAACCGCATCGTCGCGCTAAGGGTCTCCGCGTCGGTGTCTGGGGAGAGTACCTGCAAGTTTTGACTTGTCTCCGGCCAGCGCCAGCCTTGGGCGGAAGCGGGAAGCGTTAGAATAGGTAGCACGGCCAGAGTAAAGGCGAAGCATAGGGTGGATCTGGAGAAAGAGGGTAGGGAAGACATGGATGCATTCATGCGGGCTGTGAAAGGGAATACCTCAGCTTACATGACGGTGCTTCGCCAGACCAGTTTGTTGTGATGAATCGCCTTCGTGAAGGGACGAATGCGCCTGCCGCAGCCATCCAAACCGGAAAACCTTGGGGCAAATGGCAGTTTGGCACACGAGCGCACGCACGCCAAAACATCGGAAAAAGACGCTCAACGCCGTTTGTCTACCTAGTTTAATGGGGGATTTCCCCAATGGTGGGCAGAAAGTCAGTTTTTTCCTGTCTCAATTTAAGAATCTACATGGGCGTCGATACAGGGAGGGAGCTTCGCCAGCTCAACCCCAACAAAAGCCAGAACCACAGATAGTAGTACCATCATGTTTGGAGATCTTTCCCGGATAAACACAAACCTGCAGTCAATGGATGCACTGCGGAACCTGAACGTTACCAACCAAGAAATGGGGTTGCGTCAGCTACGTTTGGCCACGGGTTCGCGGCTGAACCGGGCTGAGGATGACTCAGCGAGCTACACAATCTCGACAAAGCTTGAGGCTCGAGTACGAGGACAAGCGCAAGCCCTTTCGAACATCGGCGATGCCAAGAGCATGCTCACGGTTGCCGAAAGCACGATGACCACCATCATGGACATCTTGCAGACGATGAAGGAGAAGGCCGTTCAGTCATCCAACGACACCATGGGCACCGCCGAGCGGGGTGATATCCGAAGCAATATTTCGGCACTTCGCACGGAAATTAACGAGATGCTGGACGACACCACCTTCAACGGTGTAGCCCTGTTCAGCTCTTCAGGAAATACCTCGTTCACGTTCCAAGTGAACTCCGAGAACGGGGATACCATGGATGTATCGCTGACCTCAATCAGCAACGACAGTTTGGGTGTGACGACGACGGCCATCGCTGCGATGACCAACTCGTCAGGCTCGCAAACCTTCTTGAGTACTGTCGATAGCGCCATCGCGACCATAGCAGATCGCCTCGGTGATATCGGTGACTACCAGAAGCGCCTTACGTTCAAACAAGACCAACTTTCGGTCTCGATGAACAACAATGAAGCAGCACGAAGCCGTATCGCTGACGCTGACTTTGCCAAAGAGCAGATGGAGATTGCTAAGCTGCAGATCCTGCAACAGACCGGGGTTTCCTCGCTCGCGCAGGCTAACTCAGCCCCGCAGTCGATCCTCTCGCTCGTAGGTGGAGGATAAGTTGACGTGAGGTAGCCGCCCGATAGGGTCTAGCTCGCACACAATACTCCACTAAACCATGAACCAAGCCGTCAGGCATAATAAGTCTGACCTTCTACATAGAGACACCAGCTGCCCAACCGGATGTGCGGCAACACAACCAACTGGGTTGCTTTCATAAAGGAGTACGCTGCGAAAGCAGCCACGCCGAAGCGAGCGGCAACTCGCGCCGTGCGTGGACTCCCACCCAATTTTCACGAATGCAGTTACCCTGGTAGTTAAGGAGGGAATTCATTATGGCATTAGGAGATCTTTCTCGTATAGGAACCAACGTCCAGTCGTTGGATGCCTACCGTCAGCTGTCGAAAACGAACAATGACATCGGCCTGCGCCAGATGCGTCTAGCTACTGGCTCTCGCCTCAACCGCGCAGAAGACGACGCCGCGTCGTACACCATCGCAACGAAGCTCGAAGCCCGTACCCGCGGTCAGGCACAAGCCCTCTCGAACATCGGCGATGCCAAGAGCATGCTCACGGTTGCTGAAGGCAGCATGGGCACGATCATGGACATCCTTCAGACGATGAAAGAGAAAGCCGTGCAGTCGGCCAACGACACGATGGGTACGGCCGAGCGCGCAGACATCCGTAGCGCGATCACGGCACTTCGTACAGAGATTGGCGACATCTTGGACGATACCACCTTCAACGGTGTGGCCATGTTCAGTGGCTCTGCAAACACGTCCTTCACGTTCCAAGTGAACGCCGAGAACGGCGACACGATGAGCGTGTCCATCTCGTCGATTAGCAACGACAACCTTGGTGTGACGACGACGGCCATCGCTGCGATGACCAACTCGTCCGGTGCACAAACGTTCTTGTCGACCATCGACAGCGCCATCGCCACGGTAGCAGACCGCCCCGGCGCTCTCGGCGATAGTCACGCCC
>CAYYHN010000816.1:0-2547 GCA_964471245.1 uncultured Rhodothermaceae bacterium
AACTGCGAGCGCAGCGAGCACCCATCGGCACCGAAGGTGCCCCCCAACCGCGTGCTCAACATGCCCCTAGTTCCCGTGCTGATGGCCGCCGTCTGCGTCGTGCACGCCGTGGAACATGAAGGCGTCGTCGATCATGCCGCCTACTTTCTGAGCCATTGGGAGGTTGTCACCAACGTGTGTGTTGCGCTCCAGTGGGTTGGTCAGGTCGACATCGGCCAAGAAAGTGGCGTAGTTGACCATCACGTGCAGCTCTTTGTGTTCATCCGCAACCAGTTCAAATTCCCGGTCCAGTTGGACTTCGGTCAGGAAGTTTTCGCGGCCGAGGTGGACTTCCCAGCTCTCGTCGGTGTTGCCGTCGGCATCGGTGTCGACTTGGCCGTCCATGCGGAGGTAGATGTAGCCTGCGCTCCAGTTCCAGTGGTTGTTGAGGTCGGTCTGCTTCGCCATCGGATGCGTAGCGGGCACTTGGGAGGCATCAACACGGTTGTTGGTGCCGCCGATGCCGACCTTGAACACCATGCCGGTGTACCGACCTTCCGGTGCCATCCCGATGGTGTGTGTGTCCATGTCGGCGTCGTGCTTGAAGAGCACCACTTTATCCGTGACCGTGTGCGTGATGTCGTTGTCGTCGGCGTCTTTGGCGGGCACAGTGATAGCGTCGCCTTCAAACGAATAGGTTGTGCCGTCTTCGTGGAGCAGCGTGATCTCGGAGATGTACATCCGCGCCCCGGTGAAGGTGGTCGTCGTACCGTTGATGTCGTACGTCTGCCCACTTATGAACGGTGTGCCGTTGACGACGGCTTGCACGTTGAGGTTGAGCATGGCTTCGCCGTCTTCGTCGTTGGCGGTGGTGTCGCAGCCGCTGAGGAAGAGGCCAAGCAGGAGAATCGGGAGGAGGTAGAAACGGGTCGTTTTCATAGTCGTGGTCATCGTGGTGCATCGCATCCAAAAGGTTCGGCGTAGTCCATACGGCCGAGACATCAGGGAGCGATGCAGCGGAAAAGGAGTCGTCGTCGGAGGTGTCGCTGGCAGCAACCATGCACGGAGGCAGGTTCCGCAAGTGGCAACACGGACATGGAGCTACGCGGTGCCGTTTGGGCACAGAGGTAGCGTTGGATTAGCTAGAGAGGCGCGAAGGGATTGGCTAAGCGCGAGCAGGTTTAGACGCTATTTGGGAAGCGAATGTACACGAAGCGATCACGCAAGACGTGAGAAGCGATGCAGCGGAACACCGCGTGGGCGTTTTGCAATCGTTCGCCTTCGTGAAGACGAAATCCAAACAGCGGCTTAGCCAAAGACGACGGGTGCTGGTGGACCACGGGCGGCCTCGGTCAGCAGTGCAGCGATGTGTGGGGCTGCCGAGGGCGGGAGAAGAAGCGTCGACGCGGAGGCGTCGGCGAGGAGGACAAGCGGAGCCGACAGGTCGCCTGCGAGAGGGGTGGCGAAGAGGTCGGCGTAGGTACACAGTTCGTGTGCCGATGCTTCGGTGTGCCACGCCGGGCCATCCTGCACAGGCATCGCCATTGCATGGGATCCATGCTGGTGCCCGTGGTGCGCCATCGCATCCATCGTGGACGGCATCGCATGGGCGTCACTGACCGCCATAAAGACGAAGTGCGACAGCGGCGCAACCACGCTGCCCACCGTCAAGACGGCAAGCAATAATCCGGCTAGGATGGTGCGGTTGCGATGCATGCAGATCAGCGAATAATGGGGCTAGCGTTTGCTATACGCGCCTACTTGGCGCGAGGTGTCAAGCCAACAAGCAAGTTAACACAATGTCCATCCTTAAAGGAAGGCAACGGGGTATGCCCTTAAACTTGCGCAAGATCAGACCAAGCGCACTACGCCTGTGCAAGCTTTTTGCGCCTTGTTTTGTAGGGTAAAACCTAATGATGCCCAGCGTTTCGGTAGATGGAACAGGGGCGATGCGATGTCGTTAGTGCGTGCTATGGCGCTTCCCACACGTCCATATCGTTTTGTTTCGGTGCTGCTAGCGGGCTTGTTGCTCGGCTTACACGGCGCTCCACTCCTGCATCACTGGTGTATGAGCCAGGAGCTAGGCGCATGGGGCATGGAGCACGCGGCTGATACGATGCTGCACAACGCGATGGCTATGGAGGCATCGGCTGAGGCTATGCCGGATGCTATGCCGCCATGCCACGGTGAGGAAGCCCCAGACACGTCCCCAGAAGAGGACGCCGTCATGGTCTGCTGCACCACAGCGCTTGTGGGTGTACACGCCACGCCGACGCCACGTCCCCATGCCGAGGTGCAGGTGCTGCAGCTGCATCCTGTGCCAGCCGTGTCACCAACGACATCGGTCCCTGTCGCTTGGACCGCGACGCTCCCCGTCCTGCTTGATACCGGCCCGGCGTCCGCGGTGCCGTTGCATATCCTCCACGCTGCGTTCCTGATCTGATCGGGTTGCTCTGCTGCTGTGTGGCGTTCTCGCATGCCCGCAGCTTTGGTGCTTGTATCCGATTCGTAAGTAACTCAAGTTGTGTCCAACTTTCGTGGTGTGGATGGTATGAAAGGATGGACAGG
>CAYYHN010000817.1:0-2545 GCA_964471245.1 uncultured Rhodothermaceae bacterium
GTCTTCGACCCAACACTGGCGAAGCGTCCGGTGGTGGTGCTGAGCAACAACGACGGGTGTGTTATCTCCCGCTCCAATCAGGTAAAAGCGCTTGGCGTGAAAACGGGTGAGCCGCTGTTCAAAATTCAGGATACACTCGACAAACATAACGTCGCCATCTACTCGTCGAACTACACGTTGTACGGCGACATGTCCGACCGGGTGATGACAACGTTGGGGCGTTTGGCTCCGCGCATGGAGGTCTACAGCATCGATGAGGCCTTTCTGCATGTGCCCAGCAGCGGATGGGCGACGCAGTTTGGCCAAACGGCACGGCAGCAGGTGCGTGCGTGGACAGGCATCCCTGTGAGCATAGGCATTGGGCAGACGAAGACGCTCGCCAAAATCGCCAACCGCGTCGCAAAAAAGTCACCACAGAGGCAAGGTGTGTTCGACCTTGCCAACTGCCGCAATGCCGATGCCGTGCTTGGGCACACCGATGTAGGCGATATTTGGGGCATTGGGCGGCAGTACAGCCAATTGCTTCACCGCCACGGCATCCGCGACGCCCGCGCCCTACGCGATGCATGCGACGTATGGATACGCCGCCATCTGACAGTCGTTGGGCTACGCACGGTATGGGAGTTGCGTGGCACGGTTTGCTGGCCGCTAGATGGTAGCAAAGCCCCAAAGAAAACGATCGCTTCCACGCGTTCCTTCGGACAAATCCTCACCCAACTCGCTGATCTGCGTGAGGCTGTAGCCAGCTTCGTGGCACGCGCCGCCGAGCAGCTCCGGTCACAAGACGCTGTTGCAGGCGGCTTGCAAGTGTTCATCACAACCAAGCACTACGGTACTGGCCCCCACTATACCAACGCCCGCACCGTCCGGCTACCACAAGCCAGCGCCTTCACGCCCATGCTCATCAAATACGCTCATCGCGCCCTCGCCGATTTGTTTAGGCCGGGGTTCAGGTACAAGAAAGCCGGTGTCATCCTGCGGGATCTCCGCCCCAAAGACCAGTGCCAAACCGACCTTTTTGCCACCACCCCTCCTGCCGAGCAGGACGCCCTTATGGAGGTGCTCGATCAACTCAACCGAATCTACGGGCGTGGCACGCTCTTCTTTGCAACCACACAGACCCGCCGTCATGCCCGCTGGCGCATGAATCAAGGTCATCGTTCACCACGCTACACGACACGTTGGGACGAACTCATGGAAGCGACGTGATACTTGCACGCGACTCCTGCACACGTTAACCTTGCGCTCCGTTTCACGTGCTAGCAGTTTTCCATGTCAGCTATCGTTCGGGTTGTCGATGTGTACCCCTACCGCCGTACGACCACAGGTATAGAGTTTCTGCTGCTGCGGCGTGCAGGGCAAGTTCTCTATGCTGGGCAGTGGCGCATGGTTGGCGGCAAAATTGCGGAGGGCGAAGCGGCGTGGGAAACGGCGCTTCGGGAGTTGGAAGAGGAAACAGGACACAGGCCTACTCAAGCTTGGTCGGTGCCTTCGGTGAACACGTTCTACGAATGGACACACGACCGGGTGAACCTGATCCCTGTGTTTGCTGCGGAATTGGGAGGAGATCCCGTGCTCAACCATGAGCATGATGCCTTTGCATGGCTTGCTGCCGAAACAGCTTGTGCACGCCTCGTGTGGCCGGAGCATCAGCGCCTCACCCGCTTGATCGATACGCTTCTTGCCGCGCCTTTGCCACCCGATTGGCTGCTGCCTACCTAACCGCCGCCACAGCTTAGGTGATGCATTTCGCAGCATCGCACTGCGCGATTATCGGGCAGGTATGGAAGCGTTACCAATAGACTGTCTACAAATCCCACAAATGTGCCATAAATCGCCTCAATGGCATGGAAGTAGTTGGTAGAACAGCATAAAATGACGAACTTATTTCGTCGGGCTTGTTCCCACTCCAGCACACCCCATTCGACCCCTTAACTCACGTTTAGCCTACCACACCCCATGAGCAAATTTGACGAAGCCGTCGCGAAGTACAGCGCCGCCATGACCGATAAGCTAGGCATGTCCGTCGACGCAGACCTTCTCCGCAAAGTCGCTAAAGGCCTTGGCCCTTCGATCTACAACAAAGACTCGCAGATGGTCTCCTGCTCGGATCAGTCGGAGTTGGACCGTGTCAAGACCAACTTTCTAATGAAGAAGCTTGGTCTCGCTGACGGCCCTGAACTTATGGATGCAATCAACGATGTCTGCAAGACGACGGGACCGCTCAAGAGCGCCAAATACCGTGCAATCTTCTACTACCTGCTCGTCCAGAAATTCGGCAAAGAAGACGTTTACAGCTAGTGCGGTATCTGTTTTAATCCGGGCACTTCTGTGTACAGAGGTTGCCTAACGAAATGCGCCCTCGCTCGCAACGAGTAAGGGCGCGTTTTTTATGGCTAAACAGATTTCTTGCTCCAAGACCAAACATGCTCTAAGGATCAGCCGACTCAGTCGCTGGTAGCGGGCAGATCCTCAGCGGTATCTGTAGACATGGGCGCACCGATGGTGGCTAAGAAGTCAAACCATGTGCGGTAGAACTGCACTG
>CAYYHN010000818.1:0-2544 GCA_964471245.1 uncultured Rhodothermaceae bacterium
GGTAGTTGTTCGACGGCGTTCCATCCCGCTCCGTGAGCCGGATGGAACGCCGTCGAACAACTACCACGTATTGGCGCAGTACGTGGTAGTTGTTCGACGGCGTTCCATCCGGCTCACGGAGCGGGCGGTAGAATGTGAAGTCGAGTTCAAGCACGCCAAAATGTTCGAAGTAGTGCGCAACCGACGGGATCGGCACGGTACGCTCCTCAAACGTAGCGCCTCCTAGCTTGCGTTTGCGCGTCTTGACTTCGCCAGTCATCGACTCGGGATAGATCTGCCCAATCCACCCCGCATAGCGATCGCTGGCCGTGCCAAAACGCACGTTGGGGTGGACGATGCGAAAGTCGAAGGCTTCGACAAGACCGCGACGTTCGGCAACGGCAAGAGGGTGGGGATCAGACATGGCGCGTAGCAATACGAACGCAGGGGCTTACAGGAATCACTCAGGTTTCCTCTAGGACCGCAGGCACCTCAGCTTGGACGGGCGTTGTTGACAAGGCAGTAGAACCGGCTTCGTCGGCGACTTGCTTGCGGCGGCGGGCTTTCTGAAAATAGTGCGTCGTGAGGAAGATGCCGAGCGCAAGGAAGAGGTAGTATCCCAACACACGCCACGTCAGCAACGTCGGCAGGACAAGTGCTTTGGGCATCAATGGCGGGCCAAGAAACACGAAGTAGAGGCCTTCGATGCCACCAGAACCGCCCGGTGTAGGTAAGATGAGCGAGCTAAGTGTCAGTGCGGCTGTACGCATCAACACTAACAATGCGTCGAGATCAGCAAAGACGCTCCAAACGATGAACACGGGCAGTAGGTAACGCGGAATCCATGTGCCGAGCGTTAGTAACGAGCCCACGAGGTAGAATCGCAGCGGCTGGGAGCGAAGCACACGGGCACGCGTTTGCAAGCCTTCCATCTCCCGGTCTACACGGCTGCGGAATTTGCGGAGCGGCTTGAGCGCAAACAGCTTCCCCGCCATCCGACGCAGCAACACAGGGCGGAACAGGGTCGCATAGCCGAAGAATGTGGTCCAACTCATCATGAGCAGGAAATAGAACATCGCGCTGTACGTCCCAATCGTGCCAAAGGAAGACGGGATTACCTCCATGTACACCGAGGCCACGACGACTATTGGTACCGTAAGCGCAAACCAGACTTGGTCCATCAGCATCGCAAACAGCATAAAAGCCGACACTTGGCCGACTTGCTGATTGGTGTCTCGTGCAATGTAAACGGCTGCCAGTGGAGCCCCACCAATAACCGATGGCGTCACATTCGAGCAAAAATCCCATGCTAGTTGTCCGCGTAGGGCTTGCCCAAACGTGAGCCGTTGATGGGCTACATACTGAAGCCGCCACGCACCAAATAGAATCCGCACCGCCACCGTCCCAACGGCCGCGAGCAGCCACCACGGATTCAGCGCCGCCATCATACTGCGGAACGCTTCCGGCTCGAAGGTGAACCACGCCAACACCGCTAAGGCGATAACACTCACGAGCGACGACCACAGGAAGCTACCAAACGAGAGCGTCGGACGCGCCTCTTCGGTGGCTTCGGGCATCGCTACGGGAAGCGGGGCCTGCGTGGGTGCAGCTTCAGGCATAGATGATTGGTGCGGGGTCGATAGGTAACGTGTAGGTAGGTATTACGCTGGATTTGCCGCTATGTCTTGCGCAAGGGCGTGCTTTAACTTCTGATACGTCTCGGTCAGTGCTTCTGGAATCACTTTCGTTGCAGCAGTCACGGGCATAAAGTTGGTGTCGGCGGACCAACGCGGGACGACGTGCACATGCAAATGATCAGGAATCCCTGCACCAGCAGCCTCGCCTTGGTTGATACCCACGTTGAAGCCCTCTGGGTGCAACGCTGCTTTCAGCCAACCCATGCACGCAGCAATCGCATCGCTTAGTTCATACCGTTCGGCATCTGTCAGGGCGTCGTAAGCATCAACCGTACGGAATGGAATGACCATAAGGTGTCCGTTGTTATACGGATAGCGGTTCATTAGTACAAAAACATGCGTACCACGCCAAAGGATAAGGTTGGCCTCGTCGTCATTGGCGGCGGCTAAACGCGCAAAGAGTGAACATCCATCATCGGCTTCACGTTCGGCGGCCGGGTCGGTCATACGTGCTATATGCTGCGCCCGCCAAGGGCTGAACATCCGATCCATGACGCTCTTACTGTCGCGTTTTACTAAACGCGTTGAACGTACGCACATGCCCTTGTTGTTTCCAAACTAGCAGGCATCCCATGCGAAAACGAAGCGAAGTCATGGAAGGTTACACCCGACTTAGAGGAAACGCCACGCACGCATGACACAAGGCTGTCACCCCCATGTTTACTTTGACGTAATCTGTGTGCATGACGAATCGCACTATCGAAGTCAATTCGACGACTGAGAAAAGGAAGCCTCCTTCGTTGTGCTTGCGTTCGACGTTGGGGATCTCTCATATACATGGAACTATATTCGACGCCCTTTGAGCGAGCGCCCTTGCCGTTGCCGAATGATCGGCAGCGCCATTTGCTGTGATATGTATGCTACCTCC
>CAYYHN010000819.1:0-2529 GCA_964471245.1 uncultured Rhodothermaceae bacterium
CGAGACGCAGGTCGCCACCTTCAGCGTCGAGGGCGGCCAAACCATCACGTGGGAGGGCAACAGTTGCAACGGCATGAAGACGCTTGGGCGAGGGCGCGGCTCCCGCATCCTCGGCACCGAGGGCACGATGGTCATAGACCGCAGCGGCTACGTGCTCTATGACCTTGCAGGTGAGCAAGTCGAGCAGAACCTGCGTCAGCAGAGCGACGACGCCCTCGACACCCGCGGCGGCGGTCCGCTCACCGACTTGCACTTCGTCAACTTCTTCGACGCCATACGTACGGGCGCACAGCAGCATTCACCCATCGACGCAGGCCACACGAGCACGCTGCTGTGCCATCTTGGCAACATCGCGCAGGAGAATGGAGGGCAGATCACGTGCGACCCAACCAACGGCCACGTCGTCGGCAACTTTGGCGCGGCCGCCATGTGGAGCCGTAGCTACGAACCCGGCTGGGAGCCCATCGTTTGAGCTGACACTGCGGCCTGTCATACTCGTGTTGACTAAACTAGTGTTCGCACGTGGATGATATTTTAAGCGTTTAATTGAATAGGGGTCAGTGTATGATGACTATGATGTACACATGCTAAACTCTGTATAACCATTATGCTCTACTGCAAATTCCTTAGCATTCGTGTTAAATGCCAAATTCAGCGAAAAGACTTGTCGTTTTTGTAGTCCTGTGTCTATGCAGTATTCTTCTAATTATACCGTTTATTGATGATACTGGATTACTTGCTTGGGTCGCGCTTGGTGGATTTGCTCTTGCTCTAGTGAGCGGACTCGGCGCTCTATTTTCCCTACCACCGTTCTTGAACGAATTTTGGTCTCCTGAGGGAGTCGCGGACAGAGAAGAGTACTACGCAAAGAGACTAGAAATAGTCCTAGGGATTGCGTTTGTTATCTCGTTAGTGGCCTTGAGCCTAGAAATAGATAACATAGACAACACACTGGGAGGCACAGCTCTGTTTTTGTCTGCACTTGCCTTTGGTGGAGTTGGAGCATTCGTAGTATTTATCCTGTTTTCGGGCCGTTTTCCCTTTATCTGGAAAGATGGCCGTCGGCGATTTTCAACGATCGCCTCTTTAGTGCTAACAATGGGGTTCCTTGGAGCAGCTTCAGCGAATTATGCTAATCGCCTATACGCTAGCTCAACCTTAGAGGAGTTGTCGATTAGAGTTGAGCGCAAGGGGAAAAGTAGTGAGAAAACGGAGCACTATCTTTTTCTCGACATCAACGGGGGTAGTGAACGAATCGTAGTCGAAGGGGTTTTTTGGGAACAAGTAAGTGAAGACGAGTGGATCATTCTTTCTGTCAAAGACGGACTATTTGGCAGGCCGATAGTAGTGGGATATCAGAAATAAGTAAAGGATAAATGTTTGCTATTTAGTTTGTCGGTTGTGCCACGTTATGAACGAGCTTGTCGAGCACATTGGGCAGTGGGATGGCAAATCTGCTGCTGCGATTGGAGCGGTGTACGATCAGTTTGGTGATGATCCAGCATTTGCTGCGACGCTGGTCGATCTGTGCGCGCTGCCGCCGCTGCAAAAAGGCGCGACGTGGTTGCTGAAGCGGCACTTGGAGCAAGGAAACGCCCTCGACGACGCCCAGACGGCTCAACTCTTCGCCCAACTCGGCGAACTCAAGCACTGGGCGTCGCAGTTGCATGTCCTGCAGTCGCTGCCTTACCTGACGATTCCAGCGTCTCAAAAAGCAGCAGTAGAAGCGTTCGTGCGTGCCGGTCTCATGCAGCGCAAGACGTTTGTGCGGGCGTGGGCGTACAACGGGCTCTACGAACTGGCCGTGCGCTACCCTGAGTACCGCGCTGAGGCAGAAGAAGCGTTCGTCCAAGCATTACAGGAAGAATCCGCCTCCGTAAAAGCTCGGATTCGCCGCATCATGAAGCATGGCTTTTAGGTGACGAGGCGGCTACCTTGGTGTCTCGCTACATTAAACGAAGCCGCCTAAGTCCCATGCGTGTTTCCGTACTTTTCATTGCCCTGCTTGCGCTGGTTGCGTGCCAGCCCGTATCCGATGCGCCCGCCTGGTCGTCGGATCTCGACGCCTTTATCCAAACCCAAATGATGGACAAAGAACTCCCTGTCATCTCCATTACCGTGGTTGATACCGAGGGTGTGATTTGGTCGAAAGGCTACGGGGCGGTTGGACCGGAGACGAGCGAGGTGGCCTCTGGCGAGACCGTCTTCCGTGTGGCTTCGGTGTCGAAGCTGTTCAATGCACTCGCTGTGATGCAAGCCGTGGAGGCTGGGCAGGTTGATCTCGACGTGCCCATCACGACCTATCTCCCGGATTTCGCGCCGACCGACCCGTTTGGTGTGCCGATTACGCTGCGGCAGCTTTTGGCGCACCGCTCCGGCATCGTCCGCGAGCCGCCCGTCGGGCACTACTTCGACGACACCGAGCCCACGCTGGCGGCCTTGGTTTCGAGCCTGAACAACACGCGCCTCATCTACGAGCCTACAACGCGGACCAAGTACTCCGACGCCGCTGTCAGTGTAGCCGGATAC
>CAYYHN010000820.1:0-2528 GCA_964471245.1 uncultured Rhodothermaceae bacterium
CTCCTCCTCACTCTTGGTCACCATCACCACCGGGACGCTAGGCTCCAGTTCTTTAATAGCCTCTAGTGTTTCGAGGCCGCCCATGCCAGGCATTTGTTCGTCGAGTAAGACCAAGGCAGGCGCTCCTGTGCGCACGTGCTCGACAGCGTCGGCCCCATTGGTGACGCTCGTCACGTCGTAGCCTTTGGATTGGAGAAAGAGGATGTGGGGACGCAGGAGGTCGATCTCGTCGTCCGCCCAGATGATGCGAGGAGCTTGCGCCATAGAATTCAGTGTGCCCGTTGGTGAAGAGGAACGCGAAGAAAAGATCGTAGCGGTCTGGTCGAGAGGCGTTCAGTTCGGGCTGGTGGAAAAGGATACCAAGGCTATCTTCTAACCACACATGTGACCATTTGGTTCACGTGCTAATTTAGACGGAACTTGCGCACGGATCCATCGCTTAAGCAGAGCTTTCGACTTTACGTTATTTACGCCACAAAGACACCATGTTTACAGCGGTGCATGTGATGTTAAGACTCACGCGCTTGGGTGTATGTACGTGTGAAACAACCCTCGCTCAGTTTAACGTCCATACGCCTCTTCTTCCACACCTCCATCACAATGCTGTTGTGACTACGTGGCACACAACCTAACCATCTTTCCTGAAACACATGGCGATGAACCAAAAGATCCAAGACGCGATCAACGAACAGATCCAGACCGAATTCCAATCCGCGTATATCTACCTTGCGATGGGTGCGCGACTAGCTGAAATGGGCTTCAGCGGCTTTGCCAACTGGATGCGCGTGCAGTGGGAGGAAGAGACTATGCATGCCATGAAGCTGCACGATTTTATGCATCAGCGCGACGGCGTCATCGAACTACATACACTCGAAAAGCCGGAGATTGCCTTCGACACACCACTCGAAGCCTTCGAACAGGTCTTGCAGCATGAACAGCATGTCACGTCGACCATCAACAACCTCTATGCCTTGGCTTTAGAAGAACGTGACTATCCCTTGCAGTCGCTCATGCAATGGTACATCGACGAGCAGGTTGAGGAAGAAGATAACGCCCGCACACTAATCGATAGCTTGAAGCTCCTCGGTGACTCAGGGCAAGGCTTGTTCTTACTCGACCGCGAACTTGGCCAGCGCACGCTCGGTGAAGAGGAGGGCGCGTGACACCGCTCGTTCGCAAGTTAGGCCTCAAGCCCGGCCAGCGTGTCGCCTTCCTTAACGCACCTGCCGGGTATCGTGTCCTAGTAGCCCCGCTCCCCAGTGGCTTACTTGAAGCCGCTCCTACCGACGCCGACCTTGATTTCGTCCAGTTCTTTGCTCCCGACACGGCCACGCTCCGCACCGAGTGGCCCCGTCTAAAAGCACGCCTCGCTAAAGACGGCATGCTGTGGATTTGCTGGCCGAAGAAAGCCTCGAAACTCCCCACCGATCTGACGCGCGAGGTCGTGCGTCAGATCGGTCTCTCAGGCGGCCTTGTCGACGTCAAGGTGTGCGCCATCGATGCGGATTGGTCCGGTCTGAAGTTCGTCTACCGCACCAAAGACCGATGAACGGTGGCGCAAACAAGACGCCTTTTACCAGATGTAGACGGCTTCGATGCAAATCGCTAATGCCCAAGTCGCACGGCCGGCCTTCTTGCGTTGAACACCTGCACTATCTCAGCACTTGTCCCAACCTCCGCACCGTTTCGCTCTAGTCCTCTTTCACGCTACTGCCACAGGACTTCGCTCCCAAACCCACCGACAGCGTCTGTCCCGGACCAGTCAAGGAACGGCTACCTTGGCACCTGCGACACACCCTAACACATCAATCATATTGCGCTATTTTGAGCTGGAATAGAGCTATTTTTTATATCCCAAACGAGATCTTGGTCGCTGAGAAATGCCTCTTTTGATGGATCAAGGTGTTCTCGGGTACAAGCGACAATTCGAGTAGACGATGTGTCAAGGCTGGCTAGAATAACTCAACTTTGGACCGACCTGTCCAAGCTTGAGGAGACGAAGAATGGAAGAGATGAAGATGGCTGGGAAAACGCCTCCACTTCGTTTCGTTAATGCCTCGCTTGGTCCATTCACCCAAATTTGGACCTATAATTTAAACTTGGGTGAAGTTACCGCTTCGTTTAGCCATGCGAAGACCGCCCTACAAAGAAGAAAGCGTCATGTGTATGGCAATAGACCTATGCCGGCGTACAAAGACCAAGCGTCAACCGTGCAGGCATAGCAAAAAGTCGATTTTATCGGCGTTTGTTTAGGGAAAATCCTGTATTTACGGCTTATGAGAAACCTTTATACAACGCAAACTTGAAAAGATAAGGCCGCTACAGATTGCGTCGATCCAATACGCAGCGTGCACGCCTTCCAAGACGTTTCGTAGCTCAATGGTAAATGTATGCCGTCGCTTCGCAATCGCTTCCTTCTGGCATTTCTATGGTCAACGATGGTTTGGTGCATTGGTGCTCCACAGCACACCACCGCACAGGTTGACCCAAAGCCAATTCGGTATTTCCAACTGCTCGATTCGGAGGAC
>CAYYHN010000821.1:0-2525 GCA_964471245.1 uncultured Rhodothermaceae bacterium
GTACGGCGTGTCGAAGTAGTCGTCGTCGAAGCGGGTGGGGTAGAAGAGGACGGTGCGGCGTGTTGAGATGTCCCATTCGGGTCGCCCGTGCATCATCAGTGCGGCCCCGGCAGCAACGCAAAGGCGCAACTCGTCGTCGAGTTCGACGCCTGCCACGGCCTCGAACTGTTGCTCAGCCAAATAGATTTGCACATCGCGCTGAAAGTGTTGCTGCCCGTCTTCCTTAAGCCCTGCATAGAACGGCACATGCGTCAGCAACCAACGATGCCACGCCTTGGGGAACGCTTGGCGCACCGCGCGCCACCGCCGCAGCGGCCCCTGCGCTGTCCGCACCGCCATGATCGCCACCGGTACCAACCCCAGCCAGGCGCCCCACGCCGTCACCTGCGCCCCGATAAACGCCACGCCGCCGCCGATAATCGCCGCCAGCAGTCCTTGGTACGCCACATGTCCAGGTCGGTATATGCGCATGTTCTGGGTATGGGAGGTTGGAGGGCTGGGAGTGTGGGAGGGCTGGGTAGTATGAGAGGTTTGGGGAGTATCTGGGTGGCTGTGGGGAGTTTGAGTTGTTGTGGCTTGGTGGGTATTGCCGTCAGGTCAATGGTGAGATCTTCGCGTTATAGCCGGATTCGTTTGTTTGGTTGCTACCACCATCAACTCCTCCCCAAACTACCCGCACTTCCCATACTACCCACCCACACGCCCAATCTCCCATACCCAAAACCCAAAGGTATCGGCGGAAAAAGGAAGGGGCTTAAGGAAAAACGTGCCGAGGGAGTAAATATGAAGGGGCGCAGGGTGGGGTGTAAGGCGCGTTTGGCGAATTGGCAGATGGTTTGCTAATGTGGCAGGTTCCAAACGATCAGCAAGAGGAGTACGGATGCTGCTTCGGTTACAGAACGCATACAAATCGATGGCGCAGATGGCGCAGGCGCAAGAGCGCACTGCGCAGAACCTCGCCAACGCCAATACCGCAGGCTTTAAACGCCAGCGCATCTTTCAGGAAGCCTTCAACGCCCGCTTTGATGCCGAGCAGGCTCCACGCTCGGATCACCGCCATGTGGAGTTTAGTGACATGGCGCAGGGTGTGCTGGAGCAGACCGGTAACCCGCTTGATGTGGCGCTCGAAGGCAATGGCTTTTTTACGCTGACGGACCCCGACACCGGTGACCCGCGCTACACCCGCGACGGCCATTTCATGTTGTCAGCGGATGGAACCCTGGTTAACAAGCAAGGCCTTGAAGTTGAAGGTGATGGTGGGCCTATTGTGATACCCCCCGAAGCTGGGGAGATCAGCATTGCTCAAAACGGCGAAATCAGTGCCAACGGTCAAGTGGTAGGTCGCCTGAGCATTGTCGAATTCGAAGAACCTGCGAAGCTCATTCGCCTCGACGGAGCCGCCTTCGCTGCACGAGACGAGGAGCCGTTGCAGGCAGAGAACACGGCCGTCCACCAAGGCTTCGTTGAAGGGAGCAACATCAATCCGGTCCACGAAATGACGGAGATGATCGAGACCTTCCGGATGTTTGAGTCGCAGCAGCGCAGTATTCGCACCACCGATCAACTCCTCTCCACCATGGTCCGTGACTTAGGACGGTGGTAACGGCACACTATAAACGAAAGTAAGGCTAAGCCCAGCGTACGAAGAGCATGTTACGAGCATTACATACGGCAGCCCTAGGCATGACGGCGCAGCAGCGCGGCGTGGACAACATCGCCAACAACTTGGCGAACACGAATACAACCGGCTTCAAGCGCCAAAACATCATCTTCCACGACCTGCTCTACCAAAATGTGCAGACTGCTGGTGAAGGCGAAGCCTCCGGTTCGGCGCAGCCGGGTGCGTTGCAGATGGGCCACGGTGCCGCTGCCGTTGCCACAGTCCGCAACTTCTCGCAAGGCAGTCTTTCCGAGACGGGCAATCCGCTCGACTTCGCCGTCAATGGGAATGGCTTTTTCCAGATTTCGCGTCCCGATGGCTCGATTGCCTATTCCCGCGATGGTGCTTTCCGGCTGAGCGCTGAAGGGTTGCTCGTCACGCAGACTGGGCTGGCCATGGAGCCTAGTATTTCCGTTCCAGAGAACGCTGTCGAGATCACGATGAGCCAAGACGGCGTGGTTCGCGCACGGTTGCAGGGTGAGCCTGACCTCGTGGAACTCGGGCAGATTGAACTCGCCACGTTCCCCAACCCGGCAGGCCTCTCGCCGATGGGTGGCAACCTGTTCGAACAAACCGAAGCCAGCGGTGAACCGACCATCGCCTCACCCGGCCAAGATGGGGCTGGCATGGTGCGACAAGGCTATCTCGAAGAAGCCAATGTGGACGTGGTCCGTGAGATGGTGAACCTCATCGCGGCGCAACGTGCCTACGAGATCAACTCGAAGATGATTACGACTTCTGAGGAGATGCTGACCACGGCTAATAACCTAAAACGCTAACCGCACACGCATAGCGCACGCCTTAGCCTAGCATGGCTCTTTCGTCTAGACCACATAGCACCCCATATGCCCCGCTTGCGACAGCG
>CAYYHN010000822.1:0-2519 GCA_964471245.1 uncultured Rhodothermaceae bacterium
GCACGCCGACCTCCCCGACTTTTTCTGGACGGGCGAAACCGACATGGTGTGCATACAGCGGACCGTCCGGCAACTCCTCGACCACGCCTACGCCCATCACATCCAGCGCCTTATGGTGACTGGCCTCTTCGCGCTGATCTACGGTGTGCAGCCGAAGCAAATCCACGACTGGTACATGGCGATGTACGTCGATTCCGTGGAGTGGGTGACGCTGCCCAACACCATCGGCATGTCCCAGTTCGCCGACGGCGGCATCGTCGGCACCAAGCCCTACACGGCCTCGGGCAAGTACATCAAGCGGATGAGCAACTACTGCGGTACATGCCGCTACAACCCGGACAAGGCGACCGGCGAGGAGGCCTGCCCCTTCACCACACTCTACTGGAGCTTCCTCATGCGCCACGAAGACCGCCTGCGCAGCAACCGCCGCATACAGTTTCAACTCCGCAACCTCGACCGCAAATCCGCCGAAGAAAAGGCGGCTATCGCCGAGCGGGAGGAGCAGCTACGGGCGATGTGGCGTGGGTGAACTCATATGAAGGCTGTTCGTACCACCACAGGCTATCCACTAATCCGAAACGGCCAAGATGCTCAAAACGGTAGAAGCTATTCTGGATGAACATGGGCGTGTACGCCTCAAGGAAGAAGGCGAGATCGCCTTTACACATCCGCAGCGTGTACTCATTACTTTTCTGGAGCCAACCGCTTCCACTGAACATCTGCATGAAACGACACTGCTCAGTGAAGCGGCATTGGGTGAAGACTGGAACCGCCCTGACGAGGATGAAGCATGGCAACACCTGCAGTAGGTGCCGTCGTTTTGGTTCGCTTCCCGTTCTCGGATCTGAGCCAGTCTAAGTTACGCCCGGCTGTGGTCCTAGCAGATGCTGGCCGAGGTGATTATGTGCTGTATCAAGTCACCAGCAAGGTCTACGCCGATCCTAGTGCCATTGAGTTGTGCGACGAGCACTTCGCGAGCGGAAGTTTGCATCGTGTCAGTTATGCACGTCCCGGAAAACTTTTTACAGCTAACGAAACGCTAATCGCTAGGGAAGTAGCAACCCTTAAAGATGCGACGCGAGCGGCTATCGTTGATGTGCTGGTTCAGATGTTGCGCATGTAGGCCTGCTAAGGCATACATGTATCAATGCGCGGGTGCGGGAAGATGCATGACAAAACCTATCGTATCGCGCAGGCCTCACCTGCACATCGGCGTCACCAGCCGTTGGAGCAATGCTTGAAGTGAGCGGAAGTGCCGCGTACCTTGGCAGCCCACCACCTGTGTCATGCAGCCCGCTACGGTTATGCGTTTTGCTTCTCTAATAGTCCTCTCACTCCTTTTCATTCTGCCGAGTGTTGCCCAAGACGGCCCGGCCAATTACGAACTTGCGTCCCGCTTTGCACCGTACAAGATGCAGCGGATGATCTACGACACGCAGGTACGTCCACAGTGGATCGAAGGGTCGGAGCGGTTCTGGTACGAGTGGGAGACCTCGGACGGGACGTTTTACTACCTCGTCGATCCGGAGCGGGGCACGAAGACGCAGATCTTCGATAATGACCGCATCGCCGCCGAACTGACGCGCATCACGATGGATCCGTGGGACGGGCAGAACCTGCCGATTCGCAGCATCAAGTTCATCGATGCGAACACGTTGCGGTTCGAGGTGCAGTCGTCGCAGGATGAGGAAGAAGAGGAGGTTGAGTCCGAGGAAGAGGAGGACAGCAGTGCACGACGCAGCAAACCGAAGAAAAAGGTCTTCTACTTCGAGTACGACGTGCCCACGCAGACGCTCCGCGAACTCGAAGACCGCGAGGAGCCGGAAAACCATCCGCGTTGGGCGAGTATTTCGCCGGATGGAGCAACCGTCATCTTTGCGCGGCACCACAACCTGTACATGATGACGGGCGATGCGTACCAGCAGATCCTCGACGCGCGGCGCGGCAAAGACGGCAAGGAAGCCGATGATGCGGAAGAGGAGGTCGAAGTCGAAGAGACGCAACTCACAACCGACGGCGAAGAACATTACAGCTTCGCAGGCTCGGAGCGCGGCGACACCGACGACGAGCGCGAGGAAAACAAGGACAAGCGCAAGCGGGTCAACATCACGTGGGCGCACAACTCGGCGCGGTTCGCCACCGTGCGCCTCGACCGTCGCGAATCGGGCGACCTGTGGGTGATCCATTCGGTCGGCAACAAGCGGCCACAGTTGGAGACGTACAAGTACGACATGCCGGGCGAGACGACTATCGCACAGAGCGAACTGCTGATCTACGACCTGCCGAGCATGAACATGCTGCGCGTCGATGCCGACGAGTTCAAAGACCAGCGCGTGTTCACGATCACCGCGCGCCAGTTCTTCTACCCGGATGATGACGAACCACGTCGCTCATTGTGGCTGACGGACAACGCCGACGAATTCTACTTCTGGCGACGCAGCCGCGACCAGCACCGCGTGCAGGTCTGCAAAGCCAATGCGACCACGGGCGAAGTCGAGGTGCTCATCCATGAGGAGCTG
>CAYYHN010000823.1:0-576 GCA_964471245.1 uncultured Rhodothermaceae bacterium
AAGACCGAGTCTGATAACCCGTAAGCCTTGTTCTTAGATACGAGTTCGAGAAGGAACCAAAGTAGGTTTCAGAGCAGTCGCGATCAAAATACAGCAGGACTATTCGTAGCTGTAAAAGACGCACGTCACCGTGCTCCGAAAGCGCTCCGAATCCAAATCCCAAACAGCCTCGTACCGACCGCAGCATCGCTTGTATTTCTTCCCACTGCCACAAGGACACGGTGCATTGCGATTCATCTTGCGAGACCCCGTAGGCGCAGCGTCGGGCAGCGCATCCACGTAGTACCACTGCCCGTTCTCCTTTGCGAAACGGCTGATCTCGTGTATGGACGTAGCCCTATGATTCGCAACGTAGTGCGCCCGAAACTCGACGACGCCCTTGCTATCCGTCGCGCTGCCCGCCTCGGTTTGTATGACATCTAGGCCCTTCCACTGGGTTTGTGCCAAATCATGCAGGGCGGCTGGCCGCGTCGATGGATGCCACGTGCGCAGAAGGTAGTCCGCATTCCGCACCGTGTACGCCACGTACCGCGAGCGCATCAATGCCTCTGCGGTTGAGGCTGGTGCTACGCCTGT
>CAYYHN010000823.1:586-2506 GCA_964471245.1 uncultured Rhodothermaceae bacterium
CGACATACCAGAGTTGCAGGGACAAGAAGCTGTGCGCGTCATCGCCTTGCGCCGACGGTTGGTGAGAACATGAACGGTTGCGTGCTGATCAGACAGCTTTGCCAACTACCAAGTCGGCGAAGCTGTGTGGCGTTGCCAAGCATGACGACGGCCCGACTATCGACCTCGCCGCACTGGTATGGAGGTACTTCATTTCCTGTGGACGTGAAAGAATCTACCCAAGAAAAGAGGCTCTCAGGGGCAAAAACCCGTGAGGCGCTAATTGCACATGGAATCAGCTGTAAACATGCGCCGTCATCGAAGGTGCGATTAAGAAACGATTGACAAAAGGACTTTCGCCGAGAAAAAGGTCGAGAACGCTGACACTTCTTGTCGAATAACACCGTTGAGGGCCGCCGTCAGCAGGAAAAGCCCTCGCTGGGTTAAGCATCGCTGGCATGTCGGCCGCGGCTGCTCGGCTTTCCATCCATACGATAACCCAAGGTTGGATCTCCGGTCTGCACGTGGGGTACATGGAGGAGCCGACGCAACGAGGTGGAGGCGTTTTCCCAGCCATCTCCGATTCTTCGTCTCTCCGATTCATCGCGTGCACCCTGAAGGCCGATTGGGCAGCAAGCGCAGGCCCGTTTGATGATTTGGCTGCGTGCTATGCTTGATCCTGCCTACAGAACCGTGTCCTTGAAGCGTTGGTACACGTAGGAGGCGGCTAGGAGGATGATGCCTAAGCCGATAAACGAGAAGATGCGATAGAGCGTATCCAAGAACGAGAGGTCGAACAGGAAGACCTTGAGGATCGTGAGCCCCAACATACCTAAGGCTGCCCAGCGGACGGGGTGCCAGCGTCGCCACAGGCCGAGGGCCATGAGCACCATCGCGGAGAACAGCCAGCTTCCTGAGAGCGCGAGCTGTTGCATATTCCGCAGATGGCTGTAGCTTGCTTCGTTGGTGACGGGGTCGGCGAGCACGGCAAGCTTCTGTGCAAAGAAATCCCACGTTTCTACGGAAAGCAACAAGACGAGCAGCCCGGCTACGCCCGTATTTAGCATAAAAAACAGGCGTGCTGGACGCTCGGTGCTGTACCGATGCAACAGCCAACTACTTGCGCCGAGCACGCTCGCGACCGTCAGCACAGCTAGTGCGCGCTTGTTGAACAGGAGCGCAAATGCCTCGATAGGATTGTAGGAAAAGGTGCCATTGTCTATGAGTAGGGTCACGAATGCTACGCCACATAGGACCAACGCGCTTTTCCACACGTAGGGGCGCCGCCAGTAGAGGCCGATCCCAACAACAAGCAGGGCCTCAAGCGCCCATGCAACGATGGTATTATAAGCGGCAAACTCTAAGGCGGTGGCTATGGCAAGTACGCTCAGTGCGGTGTAGACATAGCTTTGTAGCGGTGCTTCAGAGACGGAGAAGATGATCAGCAGCACGAGGAATGCGCCTACATAGACTGCACTCAAGCCGAGGAGTGCCAGCCCGCTCCACGCGGCGAAGGCTACATCCAAGGTAGCTGCGAGGCCGACGACGAAACAGAAGGCGTTGACATAGCCGAGCACATCCCGATAGGTCGGTTCACCGATGTTGCGAAGCAGTCGCTGCACATCCATCGCGAAGAAGAGGGCCCAGAAAATCGACAGGAAACCCAAAGCAAGACGGGTTTCCTCAGCCTCAAAGTCGGCAATGTGCCAAGCCGCAAACATGAGATACGTCGCACAGAGGGCCAGCGTCTCTAAGATGTGCCACTCCCGTTTAAACACCACAACTGCCAGCAGGCCGACATCTAGGATGGCAATGTAGGTGAAGAGGCCGAAGGCATGGGTAGTGCCGGTACTCAGCACGAGGGGCGTAAGAAAGCCGCCTGCCCAGCCCAAGATGGAAATAGGCAGCGCATCGTACACGAAAGCCATGAGGAACGCGACT
>CAYYHN010000824.1:0-2505 GCA_964471245.1 uncultured Rhodothermaceae bacterium
GGGGGGATTCGGAGAACGGGGGGGGGTAGAACAGGGGATTCAGAGAAAGAGAGCAGCCATCGCCTACTCAAGACTCGTCATCTCGACCGAGCTATGCGAGCGGAGAGATCTACCTCAGTCTGGCACCTTAGTGCATCTTGATGGAGATCCCTCAGTTACACTCGGGATGACACAATGATCGGCGTGTTATAACGCCCACTCCCACCACCTTCACCACCATCGACTCCTCAATTCTTTATCTCATCGACTCGCGAGCACCAGCGAGCATCCCCCATTCTCCCTCTCTTAAAAAGCCTATTCCCCATCTCGAACGGGCACAATCACCGCAGGCAGTTCGAGCGAGGCATAGAGCGCATTAAACGCTGCCACATCTTCGTCCATGATGCGCTGCATCTCGGTTTGGTGGGTGGTCCACATGGTCACAAGGTCATTATAGCGGTCGCGCATGCCCTGTGTCACCATTGGCCCTGCCCCGTCGACGCTGGAGGCAAGGTTGAGGAAGTGGGCGTTCAGCTGGTTGGGAAAGTTGATCACGTCTTGGAAGGTCTTCTGCTTCGGCTGTACCAGCTCTTTTTCGAGCGCGGCGATGGCATCGTTGACGGTCTTGCCCAGCGCTGCGAGCGTGTCGGCCTCGGCGTGGTCCTTGGTGCGCATCGTCCGGTCGCTGACTTGGTCGCGTACGGCCCGCATGTCGGTCACCCCTTGGTGGATGTCCTCAACATGGCCCATGATGTCGGCGACGAGTTGCTGCTGCGCGGCCCACTGCGCAGGGGTGGCATCGCTGCGCGGATCATCAACGACGACGAACGGCTGCGCGAGCGTGTCTTCGCCGACGATAAGGCGAGCGCTGTAGGTGCCCGGTGGGACGCGATGCCCAGCGGTGCTGCCAAACGTGAAGTGCCCGCTGACAGCGTCGATGTTGTCGTGGCGGAAGTTCCAGACGTACCGATTTAGCCCGACCTCGCTTGGCAGCGCTGCGTTGCCCGTACCACCCGCTGCTTTGCTCTTGACGGTGCGGATCACGTCATCGCCGTCCATGATTTCGAGCATGACCGACGGCATGGATTCCTCTACTTCAGCCTCCGGCATATAGTAGTGGAACAGCACGCCCGTCGCCGGGTTGCGGCCTGCGGTACTCGAGGGTGGATTGCCGCCCCCGGTGCGAATGCCGGGGCGCGATTGGAACAGATGCGCCGCGTCGCCCATGTCATCCGTCAATTGATGCATCGGCGAGAGGTCGTCCATAATCCAGAAGCCGCGGCCCTGCGTGGCGACGACAAGGTCGCCATGGTGCACGCGCAAGTCGGTGATAGGCACGATGGGCAGGTTCTGCTGGAATGCTTGCCAGTTGTCGCCGTCATCGAACGAGACGAACAGCCCGGCCTCTGTGCCTGCGTAAAGCAACCCCTCCCGCGCAGGGTCGGCGCGGACGACGCGGACGTGCGCTTCGTCGGGGATGCCGTCGACGAGGCGGGTCCAGCGCTGGCCATAGTCGGTCGTGCGGAAGACATGCGGTGTGTAGTCGCCGAGCTTGTAGCGCGTGACCGCGAGATAGGCCGTGCCCGGCGCGTGCGACGAGACATCGATGGTGTTGATGAGCGCCTCGCCGATGCCATCGGGCGTGATGGCGTTCCACGTCGCGCCGCCGTCGCGGGTCAAGTGCACGAGGCCGTCGTCGGTGCCCACCCAAAGCGTGGCGGCATCGTTCGGATCCTCGGCGAGGTACATGATGGTGTTGTACGTCTCCGCGCCAGCCGCCTCGTTCGTGATCGGGCCACCGCCCTCCTGCTGCTTCTCTGGCTCATTGCGCGTCAGGTCGTCGCTGATGGGCGTCCACGACATCCCACGGTCCATGCTCTTGAGGACGACATTGCCCGCGTGGTAGATCACGTTCGAGTCGTGCTGCGAGACCAGGATCGGCGCGTTCCAATTGAAGCGATACTTGAGGTCGACCGGGTTTTCGCCGAGGCCGAGGTACTGGTACGCCATCACCGGGCGGCTCATCTGCATCTCGGTGTCGTATTCGGTGATGATGCCTTGGTAGCACCCGGCGTAGACGTAACGCGGGTTGTCGGCATCGAAGGCCACGTGCGCACTCTCGCAGCCGCCGACGCTGTGCCAGTCTTCGCGGCCGATGCTGCCGTCCATCGTGCGGCTTGCCACCGAGACGGTGCTGTTGTCCTGCTGCCCACCATAAACGCGGTACGGAAACTGGTTGTCGGCGATGACGCGGTAGAACTGCGCCGTCGGCTGGTTGTCCTGCCGCGTCCACGTCTGCCCCGCGTTGAACGACACATTCGCGCCGCCATCGTTACTGTTGATCATGATGCGGTTGTCGTGCGGGTTGATCCACAGGTCGTGGTTGTCGCCGTGCGGCGTGGCTATCGGCCGGAACGTGCGCCCGCCATCGATGGAGCGCATGAACGGCGCGTTCATCACATAGACCGTCTCGGCGTCGAGTGGGTCGGCGGTGATGTGCATGTAGTACCACGACCGCGTCTGGAT
>CAYYHN010000825.1:0-2504 GCA_964471245.1 uncultured Rhodothermaceae bacterium
CTCTGGCGAAAAAGACATCGCAGGCCAGCCCCTCCACTTCTACGTGAACCGCCTTGACCATCTCCACTACGCGGCCACCTTCGATGCGTGGAGCCAAGGCGAGGCCATGCGTCAGACGGTGCTGGAGGGTGAAGTGTGTACATCCTACATGCGTCAACTAACCGAGGCTGCGGAGGATGGTGCGCTGCCAGCAGATGTGCAGACCTTTTTGCAAGGCATCAGCCGCATCGCCCACACCGAAGCCTTCATGCGCTACGGATACTTCCGTGCAGCGAGTCAAGAACCGCTACGTCGCGGTGCTATTGCGATCCTTCAGCGCTTTGCCCGCGTCTTTGAGCAGACCTATACCCGCTTCCTCGACCTAGAGCAGGCCGAGGCGCAAGCCCGCGAAGCCCAGATAGAAGCCGCACTCGAACGCGTCCGTGCACGTGCCATGTCGATGTATCACAGCGAAGAGTTACTGGAAGTTGTTGCTGTGGTGTTTCGGGAGATGCAGCAGTTGGGTTTTGAGCCTTCGTTGTGCTCCATCGGCATCTTCAATGCGGATACGCGTGGATCGCTCTGGTGGCAATCCGATGAAACCGAAGCCGCACCCCCGCAGAGTTACCACGTACCCGAACTCGACCATCCGTGGTATCAAGCGATTTTTTCCGCTTGGCAACAAGGGGTGCCCTTCCACTACTACGTGCTGGAGGGCGCAGAAAAGCAGCGTCTAGACAACCTACTCTTTGTCGAATCAGACTATAAGAACCTACCTGAGGTCAACAAAGAGATGATGCGTGCATCGACACGTATCGTAACCTGTTATGCGTCCATGCGCCATGGGCTGTTGGAGGTTGTGACCGATGACCTACTAGCGGACAGCAAGGCAGATATCCTACAGCGCTTTGCCAAAGTCATCGACCTTACCTACACCCGGTTCGATGACCTTCGACAAGCCGAGGCGCAAGCCCGCGAAGCCCAGATCGAAGCCGCACTCGAACGCGTCAGGAATCGTGCGTTGGCCATGCACCAGACGAGCGAGTTGAGCCAAGTTGTGGCCGTCGTGTTCGAACAGTTGCAGCGTTTGGAGGTCGATGCCTCCGCATGCGGCATTGTGATTTATGACGAAGCTACCGCCGACCAAGAAGTCTGGTTGGCGGGCTTTACGCAGGATGCCTATCCACGCAGCTATCGCATTCCTTATTTCGAGCACCCGTACTATGCCGCACAGTTGGAAGCGTGGCGCCAAGGTGCGGCCTACCACGAATTCGAGTTTACGGGCGACCTGAAGCGTACCTACGACGACGTGTTGTTTACCCAGAGCGACTACAAGGACTTGCCTGAGGTTGCCAAATCAGCGCTACAGGATGTCGACCGCGTGGTGGTGTCGGATGCCTTCATGCGCTATGGGATGTTGGAGGTGGCGGCTGGTGCTCCATTGCCTGCCCACGAGGCACGTCTGCTGCAGCGCTTTGCTCGTGTCTTCGAACAAACGTACACGCGTTTCCTTGACCTGAGGACCGCCGAAGCACAAGCCCGTGAGGCACAGATCGAGGTAGCGCTGGAACGTGTCCGCGGTCGCGCGCTGGCCATGCAAACATCGGAGGAGTTGACGGATGTCGCCACAGAGCTCCGCAAGCAAATGGCACTCCTTGGCCAACGCGAGCTTGAGGTTTGTATGATTCACCTCTACGAGGATGCTGCTGAGTTCTTTACCTCATGGGGTGCTATCCGGCCACCCGGCCACAACGGAGAGCTCATGGTGTTTCAAGGCCAGATGCCAACCAATGTCCAGATCATGCAGGAAGTGCTGACACTGTACACATCAGCCACGAACGACTATGTCGTCGTTAATGAGGGCACCAAAGCCATCGAGTGGATGCAGGTCTTGCAGACACACGTCCCGTTCGTCTATGACCTTATTCGCCCGATTGTAGAGGCTCCAGATGCGCCGCCCTTGCGCGCCTTTTGGGCTTTTTCGGACTTCTCCGGCGGCTCGCTTGGTATGGTGACGTATCAGCCGCCCGACAAGGAAGCACTGGATCTCCTACGGCGTTGTGCACGCGTGTTTGACTTGGCTTATCGGCGCTTCGAAGATCTCCAACAGGCCGAGGCGGACCATCGGGCGCTCGTCGAAGAGAAAGCCCTGACGGAGCAGGCACTCGCCGACCTTCGCATGACGCAGTCGCAACTGGTGCATGCCGAGAAGATGGCCTCGCTCGGTTCACTCACCGCAGGTATTGCCCACGAGATCAAGAATCCGCTCAACTTCATCAACAACTTCGCCGAGGTCAACGCCGAACTCGCACAAGAACTCCGCGAAGCCCTCGCTGACGGCGACGATCCCGAAGACATCATCGCCGACCTCGAACAGAACGCCACGGTCATCGCCCAGCACGGCAAGCGCGCCGACAGTATTGTGCGCAACATGATGGCTCATGCGCGCAGCGGCAGCGGCGAACGTGTCCCGACGGATCTGAACGCATTGCTCAACGAGCACATCGACCTTGCTTACCACGGGA
>CAYYHN010000826.1:0-1120 GCA_964471245.1 uncultured Rhodothermaceae bacterium
TCTGGATAGGCGTAGGTGGTGCCGTTGACATCGTAAACCCATGCGACATCCAAAGCTCCGCTGTCGAGCAAACCAAAAGCACTGCGCGTCGGATAGAATGTATTTGCTCCGCGTGTTAATGCACGAATATTTGGCACAAGCAATTGCCCGTCCTCCACATGCAAACTAAACAGTTGCCCACCGCCAAAGTAACCCGCGTTGATGGCGACTAGGGCTTCGCGTCCATCCACCATGTTGACGACGTTCTCAACGCCACCTGCCGCATCGGAACGAATCGGCTGCAAGAACACATCACCTGCCGCGAGGTCAACTTCGGCGTACCATGCCCGAAGTGGAATCGCCGTATTTTGGCCCTCGAACACCCGCACAGAGGCAGGGAGGTTGGCATTCAGATCAGCACGGGGCGTCCATGTGAGGTTTTGCGCATGTGCCGTCGGAACGACGAGCAACAACACGAGCAGCGCGTAAAGCAATCGAGGCATAAGACATCAGGCTGTGAATGGTGCCTGACGTTACCACGCGCTTGACAAGATTGCAAGATAGCCGCAAGGAAAAGGATGCCACATGACGCAGCGGTGGCAAAACCCTCAAGCACTTGTTCTCTCTTACACTACACCCAAACCCTCTACTCTGGCACCAAGGTGAAACGCTCGTCGAGGAACTTGGTGTCAAAGTCGCCAGCACGGAACGCTTCGTTCCGAAGCATCTGCTTGTGAAAGGGAATCGTTGTATGGATGCCTTCGATGACGAACTCGTCGAGCGCACGGAGCATCTTCTGGATAGCCTGCTCACGTGTCTTGGCGCGAACGATGAGTTTAGCAATCATCGAATCGTAATGCGGCGGGATGAGGTAATGGTCGTACGCGTGCGTGTCGACGCGGACGCCGTGGCCGCCGGGGGGATGGAACGCCGTGATCTTGCCGGGCGACGGCGAAAAGTTGCGGAAAGGATTTTCGGCGTTGATGCGGCACTCAATAGAATGACCGTCCAGCTTGACCTCGCGCTCTTGAATGGTTTCGCCCATCGCCACGCGTATCTGATATGCGATCAGGTCACAGTCGGCCACTTCTTCGGTCACGGGATGCTCCACCTGTATACGGCGAGTCATCGCCATGAAGGA
>CAYYHN010000826.1:1161-2498 GCA_964471245.1 uncultured Rhodothermaceae bacterium
CGAGGAACTCGACCGTGCCAGCGCCTGCGTAATTGACGGCCTTCGCGCCACGGATGGCAGCTTCCCCCATGCGTTGCCGCAGGTCGGCATCAACAATGGGTGACGGCGACTCTTCGATCAGCTTTTGGTGTCGGCGCTGAATAGAGCACTCGCGCTCGCCAAAATGAATCACCGAACCTTTTCCATCGCCAAGCACTTGGATTTCCACGTGGCGCGGACTGGTGACGAACTTCTCGATGTAGACATCGCCATTTCCAAAACCTACTTGGGCTTCGTGCGACGCCGTCTTGAACTGCGTTTCGAATTCGTCGGCGCTGTGCACTAAGCGCATACCACGGCCTCCGCCACCTGCGCTGGCCTTCACCATCACCGGATAGCCAATCTCAGCAGCAATACGCTTGCCTTCTTCGACGGTCTGCACAACGCCATCAGAGCCGGGCACAACAGGCACACCTGCTGCACGCATGGTGTCTTTGGCAAGGCTCTTGTCCCCCATCTGCATGATCGTCTGTGGAGAGGGACCGATGAAGATCAGGTCGTGATCGTAGCAGATGGCCGCAAAATCAGCGTTTTCGGCAAGGAAACCGTAGCCAGGGTGAATAGCGTCAGCTCCGGTGACTTCGGCAGCCGCAATGATGCGGTCGATGCGGAGGTAGCTATCGCGTGAGGCGGGCGGCCCGATGCAGACGGCCTCGTCAGCGAAACGGACATGGAGGGAATCGCGGTCGGCGGTGGAATAGACGGCCACCGTCTGCAGGCCCATTTCGTGGCAGGTACGAATGATCCGCAGGGCGATCTCGCCCCGATTGGCAATGAGGACTTTCTTCATAGCGGGAAGCAACGGAGGGGCGATCGTCAAGCTAGATCAACGCCATTTCCTAGGCATTGCACGTGCTGGCGTACACCCATCAAACAAACGCCGCCCCAGTACGCAGTGGCACCGGGGCGGTAAAAAGCAGCGGACTAGCCCGTGACGATCTTGAACAGCGGCGAGTCGTACTCGACAGGTGTCCCATTCTCGACGAGGATCTCGGTGATGGTCCCACTGACTTCGGCCTCGATCTCGTTCATCAGCTTCATTGCCTCGATGATGCACAGCACGTCGCCCACGTTGACTTTAGTGCCAACCTTGACGAACGGATCCGCTTCTGGTGATGGCGCAGCGTAGTACGTCCCTACAATGGGTGCACGCACCAACTCCGCGTTGTCCGGTTCGGGTTCGGGCTCAGGATCAGGTGCTGGCGCAGCAGGTACAGGGGCTGCAGGGGCGATAGGTGGTTGTGCAGCGGCAACTACGGGCGCAGGCGCTACGGGCATGGCTCCAGCAGGAATGTGCT
>CAYYHN010000827.1:0-1348 GCA_964471245.1 uncultured Rhodothermaceae bacterium
GGACGCCGGCTCAGCACCGACGAAGTACCGCATGAGGCTGATGGGATAGCACCCAACGTCACATAAAGCACCGCCCCCCCTATCAGGATCCCATTTGGAGTTGCCAGGACGTTCAAGGACAAAGGAGAATGCTCCACGAATCAGATGCAGGTCGCCGATTTCACCGGAATCGATCAGTGTCTTGAGTTGTACTGTCTGTGGGTGGTGGCGATACATGAATGCCTCGGCAATCACTACCTCGTTAGCCTCGGCGGCAGCTGCCATGGCATCGACCTCAGCCACCGTCATTGCCAGCGGCTTCTCGCAGAGGATGTGCTTGCCTGCCTCGGCGGCACGGATCGTCCACGCAGCATGCAGGTGGTTGGGCAGCGGGTTGTAGATCACATCGATATCGGGGTCGGCGAGAAGTGCCTCATAGCTACCATAAGCCTGTGGAATGTCCCACTGGGCAGCATAGGCTTCGGCACGTGCTAGATCGCGACTGGCCATCGCAACAACGTCGTTGCGTGCGGAGGCACGGAGTGGCGGGATGAGCGAGCGATTGATGCGGGCTGTGCTAAGCAGACCCCAACGAAGGATGCGCATTTAGGCGTGTGGGCGTGTGGGCGTGTGGGCGTGTGGAAGGTAAACGCGATCGATTTACCATCAAACATGTTGCCGTGATAGAACAGCGTCCTGCAAGATACCTTTCAACACGCGAGGCGGTGTTATATCTTGACGCTGTTGTATTCTGCTAAGTCAGTGTTCTAGGTTCGATGCAGGCCAAGAGGTTTCGTTGGGGGTGGTTAGGCTTAGTTGTCTGGGCAGTGGCCTGCCTGTCAGCAACGACGGGGCTGGCGCAAATCATCGAGCAGGACCTTCTGCTGACTCGCCTGACGAGCGCGGACGGCCTCGGCCACAACTCGGTGTTTGCCATCCACCAAGACCGACATGGCTACCTTTGGATTGGGACGCACGGCGGCCTGAGCCGCTACGACGGCTACGAGTTTACCACCTACCAGCACACGCCGGGGGATTCCACGTCGCTGGCGAGTAACACCGTTGAGGCGATTGCCGAGGACGAAGCAGGCAACTTGTGGGTCGGCACGGCCAATGCCATTCACCGTTTCGACCCCGTAGCCGAACGTTTCGAGCGGTTCAACCCAACGCCAGACCGCCCATTCTTGCTAACTGACCTCACGATAGGAGCCGACGGACGGGTGTGGTTACAGACCTACGACGGTGAGGTCTACGGGTTCGACCCTGTCGCCCAAACCTTCCAATCATATGGACGTTTGACCCAAGGTGAAGCATTTGCGTCAGGAGCCCAGTTGAGCCTGTCATACGGCTATCAAGGCGGCCAAGCCGT
>CAYYHN010000827.1:1358-2495 GCA_964471245.1 uncultured Rhodothermaceae bacterium
GGCCAGACGGGACCTTCTGGATCAGTCCGTTCCTCAATGACGCAGCAGCCCTGCACCGCTATGATGCAGCAGGCGACCGCTTCGAGCGCATCGACCTGCCTGCGCGTTTGGGACGTATCGACGCCATCCAACCCAGCGCAAGAGGTTCGGTATGGGTTGGTGGTCAGCAACTAGGTGCATGGTCCATATCCGACGAGCAAGCCACGACGTTAAGCACATGGCCTAGCGAAACACCAATCTATGCGCTGCTAGAAGATCAGAAGGGCGATGTTTGGGCAGGCACGCCGGACGGCGTCTACCGATACGACCCGCACGCCGACCGCCTCTATCATCACCATGTGGATACGCTGGGCACGGCGCGCCTCAGCAACTTTGTCGGCGTGCTCTACGAAGACACGGCTGGAACCATTTGGATGGGAACGGCAAGCGGGCTCTACCGCTACGACCCGCACTTGAAGCCATTTCGGCATCTTGGCTACGACCAAGGCTTTCCGCGCGTGGCAGGCGGCAGCATGACCATGTCCATCCATCAAGGCCACAACGGTACCCTGTGGGTCGGGACCTTCGGCGCAGGTCTACTCCGGATGCAGCGGGACGAGCAAGGCATAACCGTGCGTAACTACCGCCCCGACCCACGCCGATCGACAAACAGCTTGCCTCACGACTTGGTTTGGTGCATCTACGAGACGCTAGCACCTCCACACGATATTTGGGTAGGCACCGAGGCTGGGCTAGCACGCATTGATGCTCGCACAAACCGCGTGACACGCGTTCCGCTGGCAACTACCACCACGCAGGAGGCTGTATATACGTTTGCTCCCGCGGCAGACGGCACGCTGTGGATTGGCGGCGAGGTTGACGTGTACCAATTTGACCCCGTGCTGGGCCGCGTGTTGCGCTCGATCAATTTGCGCGACCATGTAGCCGATGGGGCGTGGCAAGTGCAAGCGCTCATCCCCGATGATTACGACACCAACATCCTCTGGATTGGCACCGTGCAGGAAGGGCTCTGGCGACTCGACCTAGACACCGAGACCCTGCATCGCTACCCAACCCTCGTGGCCGACGGGACGGGCATCGCAGGGCATACGATCTGGGCGCTGCATCGCGGTACGCAGGGCAACCTTTGGATGGGGA
>CAYYHN010000828.1:0-2275 GCA_964471245.1 uncultured Rhodothermaceae bacterium
TGGCTGCGCACGCTAACCGATACGCTGCCCGATACCCGCAGTCGCCTCGATGAGATTGCACAGACGTTGGCCACGGAGGTCAATGCGCTGCATCAGACCGGCTTTGGCCTTGACGGCGTTGGCGCACGCAACTTCTTCGACCCGGCCAGTGTCTCGGCCAGCACGATCGCCCTCGATGCGGGGATTCTTGCCGACCCAGATACGATAGCCGCAAGCAACAGCGCCACTGCCGAAGGCGACAGCAGTATTGCACTCGCCATCTACCAATTGCAGACGGCGCAACTGCTCGACGGCAACACCGTCACGCTCGAAAACGCAGCCATAAACTTGCAAAGCAGCATTGGCGAACAGTCCGCCGATGCCTTGCGCGAAGCCGATGGCCAAGCCATCATTGTCGACCAGTTGCAGGCAATAGAGCAGGGTATCTCTGGCGTCAGCATCGACGAGGAGATGACGATGATGATCGAATTGCAGCAGGCTTACTCGGCTACGGCTCGAGTACTCTCCGCTGCCCAGTCCATGTTTGACACCTTACTCCGTCTCTAGTCATGGACATTCGCATCGACTATGCCCGTCATATTAGTCAGCGCAACACCGTGTTGCGAGAGGCACTACCTATGCGGCAAGCAGAAGTAGCCAAGTACCGCGAGCAGTCGGTAACGGGGTTGCGCGTCAACCGTCCATCGGACGACAGTACTGCATTTGCGATGGCACGCCGTATGGAAGGTCTGAACCGGCGCTACGAACAGTATATGGACTCCATTACGCAGGCGCGCGGCTGGGCCGATCATTTGCAAGAAGACCTAGATAATCTGTCGGACCTGTTTATCAATGCTTACGAGGACGCCGTTCAGGGCATGAACGATACCCTCGGCCAAGCCGAACGCGACGAGATTGCCTCCAGCGTCGATACGCTCTTGCTCGAAGTGGTCGATGTGCTCAATAGTCAATACAACGAAGACTACCTCTTTGCGGGGACGAATACGCGCACGGAGCCCTTTACGTTGGACACCGTCCCGACGCCGCCAGTCGTGACCTACAATGGCAACAACGGTGCGCTAAACCGCGCCATTGGCCCACAGACGACCGTTGCCGTCAACATCTCGGGCGACCGCGTGCTTGATACGGGTAACGGCTACACGATTACGGAAAGCCTGACGAGCCTCAGTGACGCACTCCGAGCAGGCGATACAACACAGATTGAAGCGGCCTTAACACAGGTGCAAGGTTCGCAAGACCATCTGCTGAGCCTGAGTGGTGAAGCGGGCACCATTGGCAATCGGCTACAAGTGCACGAAGATCAGTTGTCGCAGGCTATGATTACGGTTGAGCGCCAGCGCTCCCGCGCCGAAGACGCTGATCTCGCCGAAACCCTTACGAAACTACAAGAGGCCGAGACTGGTCTGCAAGCTGCTTTGCAGATCTACGCCTCGGTACAGGAGATCACCCTCCTCGACTTTATCTAACACACCTTACTGTCCTAATTAACCCTGACGCACGACAGACCCATGGTACCGATGAACCAAAATTCCTACTTAGCGGACTACCGACTGCCCGCTATGACATTTGACGGCAACACCGACGCGTTGCCAATGATCACACCGATCTGGAAGGCATTGCGTGCTGGCAACTACGCTGAAGCCTTGGTGATGGCACAAGACGTCCGCGCTACAAGTCGCCTCTCGGTCGAAGCTGAAGCCGCTTTGCTCGTGGGTATGGCTGCTGCCGAGTTGAGTCTTGGTGCGACGATGCCCGCACGCCGCCACGCAGGCCGATCTCTCGACCTGTTCCCACAGCAGTGGGCCGGGCATCGCATTTTGCTTTCGGTACTTGCTGGCAAAAAGGACTATGCGGCGGCCTACATGCACATGGCACGCCAAATACACCAAGGCCCAACGCCACTCTGGGATGAGCAACTCTCCGTGCAAGAGCGCCAAGTAAGCATGGCCGCATGGGCATGGATGCTCGGCGACTGGGAGATGGTCTCTGAGCATTTAATGCAGGCCTGGCCAAACGGTATCGCCGACATGCCCGTGCCTGTGCAAGAAGATTGGTTCCGCCTTTCGCTCTACCGCGACCGTCCCGAAGATGCGGCAGCCGTAGCTGCTTTGCTGATTGAGCAAGCCAGCGAGCACAACACTGATGCGTTGCTGCAGACCATTGTGCAGAATGGCTGGACGAAAGAAGCCTTACCGCTTTATCGCACTGCGTATGGCAATGCACCCAAGAGTCAGTTGCTGCGCCGTCGTCTTGTGGCGCTCTGCATCCGTGAAGG
>CAYYHN010000828.1:2285-2491 GCA_964471245.1 uncultured Rhodothermaceae bacterium
CGCCCTGGGGCACTAGGCATTGCGGCCTAGGGAATAAAACATGCCAGTAAACCCTGTCTGAAGCTGACTAGGATAGCATCAGACTAGGGCAACGTGTGCCAACGCGCCTCGTGCGTAACCAACGTACTAGCCACGCCAGTCGTCAGGGACCGGTGTGGCTTTTTACGTCCAAACGCGAGCGTACATCTTTACGGTTAAAGATGCAT
>CAYYHN010000829.1:0-2485 GCA_964471245.1 uncultured Rhodothermaceae bacterium
CGCAGTTCTCCGCCATGTTCTTCTTTACAACCGGACTTGCGACCATCACCGGCGGGCTGGCGGTGACCTTCGCGCGTCGTTTTACCGCACCAACTACGCAGCTATCACAGGCTGAACGTATTGGGCTTGGTATCTTTGGTGTGGGGATGGCGGGCATGCTACTTGCTGCCGCAGGGCTGTTCGAGGGTTTTCCCATCATTGGGTTGACTTTGACGACCGGCCTGATGGTCGCAGGCGGTATGATTTACTTCTGGTTCCGATACCGGGTGGGTCTCGCGGGTATTCGCAACAACGGCCTGTTCCAATCTTCGACTACATCGAGAGGAGCGATCGGCTGGGTGCTAGGCATTGTGTTCACGGGGTTCTATGTGCTGCTCTATTGGTTTCCAGCCAGTCTCGAAGGCATCATTCGCACCATCGACCCGGTCAGTTGGACGCTACGTGGCAAAGCGGCGGATCAGTGGTTCATGTATGGGTTTTTCTACACCGTAGCGGTCCTCGTCATGGGCATGCGTGCCATCTGGAAGTATCGGCACAGCCGGTACCAACTCATCCGTACGCTGTCGGTCATGTTTTTTCAGTTGGGCTTTGCGTTCTTGCTGCCAGGACTCTTGGCCGCCTTCAATCAACCCGAACTCTATTTCTCGTATTTCTGGCCGCTCGATTACGATTTACTTTTCCCCGGCTCGTTTGATTACCTCACCAGTATTCCCGGAGGACTCGGGGTATTCATGCTGTTCTGGGGTGGCATCATGACCTTCATCGCCACACCCATCTTGACGTATTTCTTCGGCAAGCGTTGGTATTGCTCATGGGTTTGTGGATGTGGTGGGCTCGCAGAGACACTCGGTGATCCGTGGCGACACCTTTCGGATAAGTCGCTGAATGCTTGGCAGATTGAGCGTTGGATGATTCACGGCGTGCTCGCGTTTATCGTCGTAACGACGGGGGCATTATGGGTAAATGCAGCGACGGAAGGAGCGTTGTTTGGCGAATTTTCCGGTGCGGCCTCTAAATCCTATGGGTTCTTAATCGGCTCCGTCTTTTCAGGCGTGATTGGCGTCGGCTTCTATCCCGTGATGGGCTCACGTGTGTGGTGTCGTTTCGGGTGTCCGATGGCGGCGTACCTCGGCATCTTGCAGAAGTACTTTTCGCGCTTCCGTATCACGACCAATGGCGCCCAATGCATCTCATGTGGCAACTGCTCGACCTACTGCGAGATGGGCATCGACGTGCGATGGTATGCCCAGCGTGGGCAAAATATTATCCGCGCTTCCTGTGTGGGGTGTGGCGTGTGTTCCGCCGTCTGCCCGCGTGGTGTGCTCAGCCTCGAAAATGGTCCACAAAACGGCCGCTACAATGGTCCCATACTGATCGATCGCGATTCGATCTCCGTCCTGACGGATGACAACTGGGCTGGATAAACTGCCTAATCGGTGCTCAAACGTTCACTGTAATCACATCCGGATCGAAAAAGGCATCTATGATGCTTGCGCTCCTGCGAGCAAGTACAATACAGCCATTCGTACCGCAACGCCGTTAGTTACTTGATTCAGAATGATGGCGCGCTCGTGGTCGACGACTTCGCTGGCTAATTCTACGCCACGATTTACGGGGCCGGGATGCATCACGAGCAAGTCGGGGTGCGCAGCCAAATGTGCCATCGTGATACCAAAGTGTTCATGGTATTCGCGTAGGCTAGGGAAGAGGACGCTTTTCTGACGTTCCAACTGTATTCGTAGCGCCATCGCCACATCGCAGCCTTCGAGTGCTTCGTCAAGACGGTGCGTCACACGCACGTTCATCGTCTCCTCGATGCCCCACGGCATCATCGTGCTGGGGCCGCACAGCGTGACGTTGGCACCCAAGGCGTTAAGTGCGTGAATATTCGAGCGTGCAACGCGGCTGTGCGTGATGTCACCGAGGATGGTGATGTTGAGCCCTTCAAAGGTGTCGTAATGCTCCGAGATGGTGAGGGCGTCGAGGAGTGCTTGCGTAGGGTGTTGGTGGGCGCCATCGCCCGCGTTAATGACGGTGGCGTTAACGCAGCGTGTGAGGAAATGCGCAGCTCCTGGCGACTTGTGGCGAATGACCGCCACATCAATTTTCATCGCCTCGATGTTCTGCGCCGTGTCTTTCAGCGTTTCGCCTTTGGAAACCGACGAACCCGATGCCGAGAAGTTGACGGTATCTGCTGAAAGACGCTTTTCAGCCAATTCGAAGGAAAGCCGTGTGCGCGTCGAAGGCTCGAAAAAGAGGCTGCAAACCGTCACGCCCCGAAGTGTAGGTACCCGTTTGATCGGGCGTTCCAGCACCTCACGGAATTCGCGGGCGGTCTGGAGAATGAGCAAGATCTCGTCCGCGCTGTAAGTAGCGAGGCTAAGCAGGTGCGCGTGCGCTAGAGTTGTCAGCGAAGTCGCTTGTTTCACGTGCAGTCCCTGATTTGCTGCGTAAATTGAAGGTGTTTAGGTGCGAGCTTTGGGTG
>CAYYHN010000830.1:0-2481 GCA_964471245.1 uncultured Rhodothermaceae bacterium
ATTCGTGCCCATCTAACCAACGAACACCTCACGGTCGATTTGCTGGCGACTGAACTCAGCGTGAGCCGATCGGCGTTATTCCAACGCCTGCATGACGAAGACGCACCGCCACCTGCTCAGTTGGTGCGCACGATCCGCCTGCAAGAAGCCATCCGCCTGCTCAAAGCCGATGCAGGGACCATTTCGGAAGTTGCTTATGCCGTCGGCTTCAATAGTCTTTCCTATTTCAGTCGCTGCTTCAAGGCCGAGTATGGCGCATCTCCGTCAGCCTACCTTGCTAAGTTGCAAGGTCCAACACGTTCGGACATTTGACGAAGCACACGCTTTACAATACAGACAATACGTAGGAACAAACCGTTCGTATGAACGCAATGGCACATCCTGTTTTTTCGAGGTTGCTATCGAGTCATTTTTAAGGTTTGCCATTCACTTCGCGCTAACGCGAAAAAATGATTGCAACGCCGTCACGTCACCGTGTTTTGATCAGTGAACTCGAAATGATGAGTGCGATTCACACATGAATTTCCTTATGGACCCCAATTCTGCACCAACACGCTCCTCTATAAGATGCTTTGTACGTCTTTTCCAGATCCCACGCAATGACACCTGCTTTTTGCGACGTGCCTCACGATAAAGGAGAGCGGCACTATACTGGTTCTCAACTGCATGATCGATCCTTTGCGATTCACCCATCGAGACATGCAACTAGGGTGGCACAGATGGGCGATTGACTGGAGGCTGCAAAGCGGGTGTTCTTGGCCTTAACCGACCCAAGCTTCGGCTTCCATCTCTACGAGGTAACCTTCGCCGATGAGGCCGGCTTGCACCAGTGTGTTCGTCGGGTGGATCGTAGCAAAACGTTTACCATGCGCCCGGGCGACCGCTTCCCAATCATCCGTGTTGGCTACAAAGAGTCGGGTACGTACCACATCTTCGAGCCGACCACCCAACGATTGGATCGCGCCTTCAATCTTGTCAATGATGAAATGCGTTTGGGATTCGGCGTCATCACCGCCAATGAGCACGTCGCGGTGTGTGGCCGTTGTGCCCGACACAAGGATACGGTCACCCTTACGCATAGCCCGACAATAACCCGCCGTCGACTCCCAAGGTGTGCCACTAAACACGACACGCCTATCGTCGGGGCGGTGTACTGGTTTGAATGGGACAGGCATGCTGTCTAGATGGTGACTCAAGTCGCCCGAAGCCGTTAGAAACGGAGGTTTACGGTATTCATCACCCGTATCGCCGGGAATAGGACGTAGGTGGGTCAAGCCGTCGCTAATCACGGCCCGGTCAGCGGCATCAAGGTCGAAGGAAAACATCCGCAACGTGTCCTTGATGTGTGTACGTTGGCCTAGGCGAGCCCCAATGATGACGCCACCGACGGCTGGAGCATCTAGGATAAAACGGGTTGCGATGTTGGCGATGGAAACCCCATGCTGCTTCGCAATACCGTGCAGGACGCGTAGCAACGCTTGCAACTTGGCCCACCCACCAGCCGCCTGAATAAAACGACCATATTTCATCTGAGACCACGTAGCGAGGTGTTCCCAGTTTGGCTCGGGTTGATTGAGCCAACGATCCGTCAGAAAGCCACCCGCCAGTGTGCCAAATGCAAGAATGGACACACCATGGGATGCACAGAGTTCGGCCATCCCATGGGCGGCACGTTGGTCCAGGAGCGAATAGCAGATCTGGTTCGACACAATCGGGATACCACTATGAAGCACCATCCGCACATGAGCTGTATCGAAATTTGTGAGGCCTAGGTGCCGGATCAGCCCTTGTTGGCGCAGTTCATCTAGCCAGAATAAACCATCTAACCAACTGGGATCGGCATAATTCCATGCATGGTATTGGAGGAGGTCAATCGTGTCCGCCTGTAAACGGTCTAGGGCGCGTTGGACAGCCGTGTGTACGATGTCTCGTGTGAGTGGCCCGGGCGTGGGGACCCACTTCGTCAAGTGCTCAGAGGTTGGCCCGTGTAATGCCCGAAAACGTCCCGCGATCAACTCCGCCGAGCCATAGTGATCGGCCATGTCGAAGGTGGTAAGGCCTTGTGCGACATAGGGACCCATCGCGTCAGCAGCAGCGGTGAGATCGAGCGTAGCACCATCGCGTTCCATGTCGGCAACCTGCCACAGGCCCGTTAGTATGCGGGAAATGCTAAGGTCTGGGGCGAGGTGGCAGCGGGGGACAGCTGGGGCGGCCATATACTATTCGGGCGGGAGTGTTGAAAAGCGTGTCACGACATCCACACCGGAACGCCGTAAGGTATGCATCTCACGGAGGTAGATGAGGGTGGCAATGGCCATGACCACAAGCCATAGCGGCGTGGAATGGAAGTACCAAGCGTCGAGCGATGCCGTGAGGTCTTTCCAGATGTGGACGCATAGGAAGAGTGTCAGGAGCAGGGCACCTATGGTAGCCAGGGGGACCTGGACCGACCGGCTGGTAGCTACCTTGACCTCGGCCGCC
>CAYYHN010000831.1:0-2481 GCA_964471245.1 uncultured Rhodothermaceae bacterium
CCTTGCGATTGCAGTCTCCGTAGGTGGCGAAACGGTCTGGGCGGAAGGCTTTGGGTATGCCGATCTCGAAAACCGTGTGCCCGTCACACCGCACAGCAAATTCCGCATCGGGAGCATCTCGAAGCCGCTGGCCGCTGCCGCCATCGCTGTGCTGTACGAAGCCGGAGCCGTTGACCTCGACGCACCGGTGCAGACGTACGTCCCGTATTTCCCAGAGAAAGCGCATACCGTCACGACACGGCAGCTTGGCGCGCACCTCGCCGGGATCCGCCACTACCGCGGGGTGGAGTTTATGAGCACCCGCTACTACCCGACCGTGCGCGATGGCATCGACATCTTCGCCAACGATCCGTTGCTGCACGCGCCCGGCAGCCGGTACCAATATTCAAGCTACGGCTGGAACCTCATCAGCGCCGTCGTCGAGGGCGCGGCGGATGCGTCGTTCCTGCCGTACATGCGCGCGCAGGTGTTTCGGCCGCTCGGCATGATCAACACCCTCGCTGATGTGAACGGCACCATCATCCCAGAACGTGTGCGGTTCTACGTGCAGGACGACAACGGCACCCTGCGCAATGCGCCCTACGTGGACAACAGCTACAAATGGGCAGGCGGCGGCTACCTCTCCGACACGCACGACATTCTCCGCTTCGCCAATGCGCACCTCCTCGGCGGTTTCGTCAATGAAACCACCCGCGCCATGCTCTGGACGGAACAGCAGACCACTGGCGGCGAAGGCGTCGGCTATGGCTTTGGTTGGTCGCTGCGGCAAGATGGGCAAGGACGACAACTCGTCGGGCACACAGGTGGCTCGGTCGGTGGCACCTCAGTCATGATGATCCAGCCGGAAAGCGAAGTCATCTTCGTAGCCTTCACCAACATGAGCAGTGCCAACCTCCGCGTGGCGTACACAATCGGTGAGCGGTTTACGGATGCCGCAACACAATGATGTGGTTGGCAAAAAAGAAACGGCGGCTCCCGGGGAAGAATGGAGCCGCCGTTTTTATGGCAATGCCATGATGATCCTCACCCTTTAATCATCGTCGTCATCGCCACTTCCGTCGTCAAGTTCGATGTACAGCGCGGTTCGGCTGCCGTTGTCCTCCTCGTACTCGATCTCGATCACGTCGCCGACGGCTAGGCTAGCGAGGCCATCGATCCCCTCAAACTCGGTGTCATCGTTGACGGCGTACTCAAGGCCATCGACCGTCACACTGGTATCGGTAAGCGCCTCGATTGTCCCGACAACTTCTTGCCCATCTTCGTCCAGAAGATCGAGACCTTCAAGGTCTTCAGCGGAATCACAGGCCATAAAGCCGAAGGCTAGAAGGAAGACCGCCAAGCTACGTGTGAGCAGTTGGTTAAGCTGGTTCATGTTGCGTTCTCTAGATGGTTTAGTGAAGGAGTTCGACCGTAAGAACCTCAAGCGTTCAACCACCCGTAAGACCTTGATAAAAAAGAGCTAAAAAGTTTTATCAGTGCAAACATTCAATAGCGGTAGCGCATCTTGCGGAAGCACCGTACACAAGCTGCCAAGGTCGAAGCCCGCAAGGGTGGTGGTGTCCAAGGAAAGCGGGTAGATCCGATACTGGAAGCCCGCAAAAATGCCAAGGCCGCCGTCCATGTTGGAATGCACGCGCAGCGGTTCGGAAAAGGGGCTGATGTTGTTCAGCAGCTGCTCATTCGCCGTCTGCCAATAGCGGAAGAAATGCTCGGATGTAGAGAGCAAGACTAGGGCGAAGCCACGGTGGATGACGACCTCGGCATCCGAACGGGGCAGGTCGTATTGGAACGCGAGGTCGAGGGTGTAGCGCTGGCCGTCGAACAAGACATCCGAGAAGAACGCATCGCGGTAGCGCGGGGTGTCGTCGTCGAACAAGGCGAGTTGGCTTTCGCTGAAGGCAGGCGTCTCGCTCTCGAAGGGGAAGAAGGTCGGCGGCAGCAGCCGGAGTGCGCCAGTCGTTCGGTTTTCCTCGACGCGGACCTGTGCCACGAACAGCCCATAATGCTCCCGCGAACTCGGTGGGTCGTCGAGCGTGATGGCGATCTGGCGAACGACCCGGCGGCTTGTAGACGTATCCGGAGGTGCATTGCGTTGCGCATCGAAGGATGCAACTGGAGGCGGAATCGGTACCACATCGCGCCCTTCGACCCGGTCCTTGCCCGGCGTTTCAACACGCAACGTGAGCGCTTGCCCCGGCGCAAGGCGTGTCCCTCCGCCAACGTACGTGCCGGAGTCGGAGCGTGCGAGGCGTGCAACACGCACGTCTCCGCTGAAGACCTCCACCTGCGCATCGTCAACCAAATCGGGCTCTGAAGCAGAAGTAAACGGTACCGTCCGCATCACCCGTACCGCCAACACCGAGTCGGGCGTGAAGATACCTTGGGCTACGACCTGCGTGGTATGGTCCGGCGGCTCGATGTCGACGACCGTCTCACAGCCGAGCGCGAACAGGAAAAGCAACGGAGTAGGGAAAGAGTGTA
>CAYYHN010000832.1:0-2481 GCA_964471245.1 uncultured Rhodothermaceae bacterium
CGCTCGCCTGCGAATCCAAAACCTCAACGCCCTCTGAGAACCATACGTGCACTCCTATGCACGCATCAGCTTTTCAGGATGGAGATGATCGCTTCAAGAGCGCGCGGATCGTCTTGCTGACCGAGCCAGAAGATCGCCTGTTTGCGCACTTCTGGGTTGGTATTGGTTTGTGCAATGCGGAGCAGGATCGTTGTAGCTTCATCGTCGGGGAGTTGCGACAGGGCGAAGACTGCCTGCTTTTTGATATCGGTGTCATCATCGCCCTCTACGACCGTCTCCAGCGCCTCAACGGCTTTACGCGAGGCTTTCTGCCCTAGCCAAAAAATGGCTTTCTCACGCACTTCGCTGTCATCGGATCGACGTGCGATCCGAATAAGTTCGTCCGTGGCTGCAGGAAGCGACATCTGACTCAAGCCAAAGACGGCTTGCTCACGCACTTCGGCGGAGCGATCACGCTCGATGGTACGCAGCAACACGCGCATCCCTTCGGGCTGGTCTTGCTTCCCAATCCAGAAGGCAGCTTGTTCTCGGACTTCCTCATCGGCCCGGCTTTGCAGCACTTCGGCAAGGAAATCGGTGGCTCGGCGGGGTAGGTCATCGAGCAAACCAACACCTGCAACCAGCGTTTCCTGCGCGTCGGGCCAATCGGTTGAGGCATACGCACGAACCAACACGTCGTAGGCTTCAGCGTCGTCGACGCGACCGAGCCAATAGACGGGATACCCTTCTTCGTCGAACGGCTGCGAGAGTTCGAGGATGCTGCCATCCACAATTTCTCCAGAGCGGTTCAATTCAAGAAAAACAGCCTGCTCCTTTTGCACTTTCTGCTGCTTGCCCCGTTCACGCCGCATCTCTTCGAGTACATCCTCAGCGACATCACGAACGGATGCATTGTCGTATGCGGATCCGTAGATGCGTTCGCCCAAACTCGGCCCACGGTGATCGCTGTACCAGCGTCCATAGTGGTGATTCGGATGTGACAAGCGGTACACGCTGAAGCCGATCCATGCGCGTCCATCGGCTGCGCGTTCGGCTTGTGCCCAGCGGTTGGCTAAGGACGTGGCTGTATCATCGAAGCGGATGAGTTCTTGTGCGCTAGCTGGCAAGGCGAGCGCGAGTAAGAGACCCAAGTAGGCAATACGTTTCATTTCGGATGGCAAGGCTGGCGGTGGCGGAATGTGGTTTGAACGTGGGTCTTGGCCTAGCGGCCTTCAAGGAGTTCGAGCAAAGCTTCGCGTGCCTGCGTACTGCCAGACTGCCCTAACCAGAAGATGGCTTGCTTGCGCACCTCTGTGCTCGAATGCGTTCGTGCCAACTCGATAAGCTGAGCTTCCCCCGTGCCATCCATCTGGCCCAATGCGAAGACGACCTGCTTTTGTAGTTCTTCGTCCTCGTCGCGGTCTAGAAGTTCTTCGAAAAGCTTGACGGCTTCCGCACCGCCTTCATTCCCGAGCCAGAAAATGGCTTGCTTGCGTAGCTCCATCGGCTCATCGCTGCTGGCCGTGCGGACGAGCCGGGCCATGCCTGCTTGGCTGTCGTGTTGGCTAAAGGCAAAGAGGATTTGCTTACGGACATCGATGCTGGATTCGTTGGCGTAGAGTCCATCGAGTGCTTCCATCGCCATTCCCCCATCCTGCTGCCCAAGCCAAAAAATGGCCTGCTTGCGCATTTCTTCGTGGCGATGGCTCTCGGCAATTTCGACCAGCTTGGCAGTCGCTTCATCGTTCTCCATCTGTGCCAAAGCAAACAGCGCTTGTTTTTGAAGTTCTAGGTCGAACGGTGCGTTCGCTTCAGGTTCATCTTGCCCCCACGCACATGCTGGGAGAAACATAACAACGAGTAGAAGTGCAACGAGAGAACGATGGGAGCAATACATAGCGGAATTGGTTGTGCTGTTGAGAAAGCTTTGGACGCAGGAACGAGCGTCCTTCAGCTACACAGACAGGCCTTCTTTACCAGAGGTTTACGGACTACTCGATTCATTTTGACAGGCACCTCATGCTCAGCGCCTCACCAAATTGTTGCCCTGTCTATCTTTCTCCCAATGATTCAGTTCGTCTCAATACAACTTGGCTATGCACGACCCGTTTAACACCTTGCTGCGACGACCATTGGCGTTCGAGCAACACGAGTCGCTTTTTGCTACACAGCAACACCACACGTTAATCGGTGACTACTTGAGCACCGTATCCGAGCAGCGACGAACGGATCGCCTCGCCGAACTCGCACGGCTCGAAGCTGAGTTTGGCTTTGTGCATGTGGGCGAACGCCAGTGGCTCGAGGCGTATGCATCGGACGCGTCACTGATTCGGTATGACCAATGGGTTGCGCTTGCTTTCCATACGCTGGGGGCTACGTTCTCTCGCACCGAATACAGCAGAAACCCCGGGTTTCCGACGCATGCGTGGCAGGCCTCGCTTCCGACGCGGCATATCCTGACACATCACATTGCCCTTCCCGAACAGTATTCGATCAGCGAAG
>CAYYHN010000833.1:0-2477 GCA_964471245.1 uncultured Rhodothermaceae bacterium
GGCACCAAAATGACCAACACATCGACCCGTCATACCAACCTTGACGCAGCACTAGCGCATCGTCTTGCAACTAAGTAACTCAAGTTTGGACCTACCTGTCCAAGCTTGAGGAGACGAAGCGTCGCAGACGGCTGGCAAAACGCCTCTACTTCGTTTCGTTGCCTCCTCGTCTCATCCATGCTACCCACGTTCAGATCATACATCAAAACTTGGGTTAAGTACTTATTGCCTCCACGAATTAGCACAACTGGTAGCCTCGGCGCACCCAGTAGTGCCAGTCCTCGATTGCCTGTTGTGCTAATTCGCTTGGGTTGATGAGTTCCAACGCCTCAAGTGGCACAGCACCTTCGCGACCGCTCCACTCGACATAGGCCACCATATCGCAGCCTTCATCCGTCACCTCGACGATCGTGACCTCTTCGCCGAGCCGCAGAAACGTACGTCGCCCTCCATCAAGACAGCGCGCCTGTATGGGTACCTCAATGCGGTCCGAGAGGTAACACGACCATCCCATGCGTTGTTCGTACTCATCGTAACAATCGACGATGATGTCCATGATGATGCGGTCTTCTCGGACCGGATCTTCTGGTTCGCGCATGGGCTGAGATGGATTAAGCTACTCTGCTGATGTATGATCGTGGACAATGTGCCAGCCGTCCGCGTGGCGCTTGAAGACGAGGGTGAATAGGCCGGTCGGGCGGTCTTCATCGCGTACGAGGGTGTAGCGGCCAAAGACGTATGCGTCGTCGTTGGTGAGTGCGCGAATGTCAAGGTCGGAGAACGCGAGCGTACCCATGGTAGCGCGGTCAGGGTAGGCACGGTGATAGCGGTCGCGGGTGGCCAGCCAGCCTTGCTGGACGGTGCCGCCTGAAGCAAAACGCAAGCGCTCATCGTTCCAATAACCCTGCATGTAGCCGTCGATATCGCCGTCGTTCCATGCAGCGACTTGGGCATCTAGGACGGCGCGGATCTGTCGTTCGATCCGGTCGTCGTTGTAGACATTTGCGGAGAACGCACAGCCGGATATCATCAAAAAAGCGATGACCGCGCAGACATAAGCATTAAATTGAGCCATAAAACCACCGATAGCGTATGTGTGGGACGGTATATAAACTAGCTGATGCGTTCGCTTGGCGCAATCCGATGCATGAGACCTTTGGGCATGCAGGCGCTGACAGCTTCCGGGATTATTTTTGCCACTTGATGCCGTGACCATCGCACCGTACCTTGCGGCTTCTTAGGTGTTCAACGCTTTATTGGCGTAGTACTATACAGAAAGCCGCATGCATCAACCAAATGCATAGGCTACTACACCTGCTAAGGCGCACCTAACCTACTCTTTCTGAGCGAACCTACTCTTCTGCGTATCGGCATTTCTGGCTACGAATTCGCGTAATGTCTACTGGACCGGCACCTATCTTGGCCGGGTTTTACGCTTTGTCGTCTGTCTAAGCTGACTGCTTTTGTATACGTGCGTTTTCGCTCTACTTCACCATCCGCTGTCTCCCCTGCACGCGTAGCTCCAAACCGAGCTCTTCGCCTCCTGTTTTTGCTGGTTGGCGGTGCGATCGTTGCCACGGCAGGCCTCGTCCACCAAGCCGCTACGGGGCAAGGCGTCGACCGTGCATGGTTTCCGCAGCGCGCCCTTGTGGTCTCCGATACCGACAGTGTCGCCGTAGATACGCGAGAGCTGAGTGCTGTCGAGCGCAACCGGATGGCTCGCGCGGCCATGGGCCTCGACACCTCTGAAGTTGCGGTCCTGCCCGATACGGGGCTCGCACGTCTTTACCTCCCCAATCCCTTCCGAGACCAGGCGAGTTCGTCACTCTTCCCGCGCACCATCCACCCCTTCTTCGGGAAGTTCGGCAGCTACTGGCGACACGAAATCACGCTCGACTCGACAGATCAGACGTACATCGCCCGCGAAACGATACAAGGCAGCGACGTGCGTTATCCACTCGAACTTGACTTCGCGACCTACCGTATGCAGAAGCTCCGCGCTGACCTCGAAGAGAACTGGCGCGAGATCTACGACCAGCAAGCCCGGCAACGTTCACAGCGCAACCGCGGCGGCCTAGGCATCAGTGTGGTCGTGCCGGGCGGGCGGCAAAGCGCCTTTACGACCATCTTCGGGAAGAATGAAGTCGACCTCCGTGTGACGGGTAACGCCGACATCCGAGCGGGCTTCAACTACCGCAAAAGCGACCAACAGGTCAGCCTGACGGGCCGTGCCTCGCAACTCGACCCCGACTTCAAGCAGGATCTGCGCCTCGGAATCACGGGGACGATTGGCGACAAATTGCGGATCGACGTCAACTACGACTCCAACAACCAGTTCGACTTCCAGAACCGCCTCAAGCTTGTCTACACCGGCTACGAAGACGAGATCATCCAGAGCATCGAGGCGGGGAACGTGATCTTGCAGACGCCGTCGTCGCTGATCCGTGGTGGTCAGAGTCTCTTTGGGATTAAGAGTG
>CAYYHN010000834.1:0-2477 GCA_964471245.1 uncultured Rhodothermaceae bacterium
AACCGCATCCTCAAGCGCAGCTTCGACGTGTGTGTCGCCACCTGCGCCTTGCTGCTGCTAGCGCCGCTGCTCACCCTTGTAGCGTTGGCTGTTCGCCTCGAATCGCGTGGCCCAGCTTTCTATGTGTCGCGCCGGATCGGGCAGCATTACCGGGCATTTGGGCTGATCAAGTTCCGCACGATGTACACCGATGCCGAAGCACGCCTAGGCAATCTCCAGCACCTCAACCAATATGGGACGACACCACAGCATGCGACGGGTGTCCTTGGTGGTCCTAGCTCGCCTTTACTGATCGGTGATGATGGACACCTTGTCTATGAAGCCGACTACCAACACCAACAAGCCTCAACAAAACAAGCCGTATTCGTCAAGCTCGACCGCGACCCTCGCGTTACGCCGCTAGGACGCTGGCTCCGCAAAACCAGCATCGACGAGTTGCCGCAGTTGATGAATGTGTTGCTCGGCCACATGTCGCTCGTTGGCAACCGTCCGCTTCCGCCCTATGAAGCCGAACGCCTCACGGCCGATGGCGATGTCGCCCGCTTCTTGGCACCTGCTGGCCTCACTGGGCTTTGGCAAGTGACCAAGCGCGGTCATACGGAGATGAGCACCACGGAGCGCATCGCATTGGACACCGAATATGCACGACGAAATTCCTTCGCCTACGACCTGCGCCTCATCTTCCGCACCTTCCCCGCCCTACTCCAAACGGCTGCGGTGTAACGCGACATGAAGGTTTGAAAAGATGGACATACGACGTGTAGGGTACGCCGCCATGATGCGCTCACCCGCACGCCCAAATATCCATCCTTCCACACTTATCTAACTCAACATGAACCTATAGACTCATGCATATTTCCATCATTGGTACCGGATATGTCGGCCTCGTCTCAGGGGTCTGTTTTGCCAGCAAAGGCCACCACGTCACCTGCGTCGACATCGATGCCGAGAAAGTGACACGCCTGCAAGATGGCCACCTCACCATCTACGAGCCGGGCCTCGAAGACCTCTTTCGCGAAGCGACCGCGGCCGGTTGCCTGCACTTCACCACCGACTTGGCCGCAGCCGTCGCCGACAGTGAGGTAGTTTTCCTAGCCTTGCCAACACCACCGGGTGAAGACGGCTCAGCTGACCTCTCGTATGTGCTCGGCGTAGCACGGCAGCTCGGTCCCATGCTGAATGGCTACACCGTGATCGTCGACAAAAGCACGGTACCTGTAGGAACCGCCGCACGTGTGACGGCTGCTATCGAAACTAGCGGCAAGATCGTGGGCCAAGACTTCGATGTGGTTGCGAACCCCGAGTTCCTGCGCGAAGGTGTCGCCGTACCCGACTTCCTGCACCCCGACCGCGTTGTGCTCGGTACCAATGCGCCGCGTGCTGCGCTCCAGATGGAGCGTCTGTACCAAGATTTTGTGGAGCGTGACGACCAGATCCTGCGGATGGACCCCAAAAGCGCGGAGATGACGAAATACGCAGCCAATGCGCTGCTGGCCACGAAAATCACCTTCATGAACGAGGTTGCCAACCTGTGCGCACGCGTCGGTGCAGATGTGGACGCCGTGCGCATGGGCGTCGGATCGGATCACCGCATTGGCCCTGCGTTTCTCTACCCCGGCCTTGGTTTTGGGGGAAGCTGCTTTCCCAAAGACGTACAAGCTCTAGGTCGCACCGCAGCAGCCAATGCGTACCGGTTTGACCTTTTGAGTGCCGTCCTCAACGTCAATGCACGGCAGTTTGAGCCGTTCGTCGAGGACATCCGCAAGGCTTTTGGCCATTCGCTAAAAGGACGCAGGCTGGCCGTGTGGGGCCTTGCTTTCAAGGCCAACACCGACGATGTGCGTGAATCCCCTGCGCACCGCGTCATCCAACGCCTTGTTGCATATGGAGCCGAGATCGTTGCTTACGACCCCGCTGCAATGTCCACCACCCGTGCTGTCCTCGGCGACGTCATCACCTATGCGTCTTCGATGGAAGCCGCGCTTGACGGGGCTGACGCCTTAGTCATCTGCACAGAGTGGAACGACTTTCGGGAGGCCGACCTCGACCAGCTACGAAACACCCTCAATCAGCCTCTCATCTTCGATGGCCGCAACCTCTTCGACCCCAACACGATGGCAGCGCACGGATTCCGGTACGTTAGTGTAGGCCGTCCGAGCTATGCGCCGCAGCAACCTGTCGGGCTGCAACAGCTTGCGGCAACCGCCTTGCCTGTACGCACGGTCCGGGCACCGCTTTGCTCAACCTAGCACCCCCTCTTTCACCCCGCCTCACCCAACCGGGCGTCTTGGCGCTCCGGCTAAGACGCCCGGTGCATGTAGCCTTCTTTCCATGACAAAATCATATAGCTCTCAGTATGTCCACGACCCTTCTCGCACCACATGGCAGTACACATAGTACGTTTTTGCTGACCGGCGAAGTCCTCGAAGAAGCCAAAACAATCCTTAGGAGATCTACCACCAATCTAATCGCACCGC
>CAYYHN010000835.1:0-2474 GCA_964471245.1 uncultured Rhodothermaceae bacterium
TGCTTTTTTAAGTGTAGTTATTTGTTCGCTACTCATGGTAGCCTGCCGCTGCTGGTATCGGCGCGTCATCGCTTCGTCGGCATGGCCCATCGTGCGGCTCATCACCGTGAGTGGTACACCAGCCTCCTCGCCGTAGATCGCAACTTGGGCGCGCAGGTCCTTGAAGCGGATGTGGCCGAGGCCAGCAGCCTCGCGTGCTTGCTTCCAAGGGTAATCCATCTGCGGGTAACTCATGTTGAACACATGGTCCTCGGGTTCTTTGCCTTGCACGTAGGGCAGTAGCATCCGGCAGAGGGCATCATCGAGGGGCACGGTGCGCACCCGCGCCGAGGACTTAGCCCCAGCATCGGGGAGGTAGAGTGTGCCGTCGTACTGATCGTGCTCGAAATAGATACGGACGTCACTCACGTGCAAGCCTCGCGCCGTACCCGAGGCTCTACGTCCAGCTAGCAGGTCGCCACGATCAGCTGACGTTGCGAGTGCGAGTGCGACCACAACGCGGAGATCTGGGCGCTGCTGTTCACAGGCATCGAGCAAGGCCGCGATCTGCTCTGGGGTAAGATGGATTTCCCTTGTATCCTTAGTAGCTGAATACTGGACATCGGCGAAGATATTGTTTCGCTCGGCCTTGCCCAATTCGTGGATCAGGATCTTCGAGATCGCGCGGAGCATGGTCCTACGGACGGAGTTGCGCTTGCGGCCAGCGGCCTCGGCCTCTAGACAGAGCGTAGTGATCTGCTTCCCGGTCAGCCACGATAGACGTGCATGGCTTGGGCAGAGAGGTTCGAGCATCCGGAGGCCGATGTGGTCGGAACGCGTGGTGTCGCTACGTTCTGCGAGGCGCTGCATGGCCTCCGATACCAGTGGGTCATTGAGGCCGCGTCGTAGGCGGTCCAGCGTGCCTTCCGTCTTGGCAAGTAGTAAAGTCGGAAGGTCAATACGCTTGGGCTTGCGGCATACCGCATCCAGTAAGCTTTTCCATGATCGTTCAACGAGGGCTTTGTCGGCGATCTCTTCAAGTAACCGCTCCATCCGTTCCGCAGTTGACTTACGGGTGGACTTGCTAGACAGTCTGCCTGTGTCACCGTAGCCGGGTAGCTTGCGGCGTCTGATCTGATAATAAGGAGAATCCGGTCTACGGTAAGCCATGAGGTGTTAGATAACGCGGGTCCGGTTTTTACCGATCGGGCGCACGGTGCCGTGTTTGCGTGCTGCTACGAGACCATCAATGTAGCCAGCTAAGTCAGGCGGTTCAACCCCAGCGAGGAAGCACAAGAGGTTAATGCCGAGGATTCGTTTACCCGTACGCCCTTCACCCACGTTGATCTTGGGGATCGCAGTCGAGTCGTAGAGTGTGCTTCTGGCGATGCCGGTGATCTCTACAGCCTCCTTGATGGTATAGGCACGCCACGGCTTGATGCCTTCATGCGGAGGTATCTGCACCATGCTCGGCATGTGCTCGGCGAACGCCTTCTGAACTGCGTCAGCAATGGCTTGGTCTACACTCATGGCTTTTTTGGGATAGGGTAGGTGGCTAGGTTGTGGCTTTGACCAGTCGCTTCAAGTTGTAGTGTGCTCGCGGTGTGAACAGCTCGGGATGCTGCTGCGAGAGAGCGTAGAGCGTGCCTTCCATGTCGTCGAATAGCTCCTCCTCGGTGTAGCTGTGCGTTGCGTCATCCGGCACCTGATCAGTTGGGTGGAGCAGCACGACGATCTTCAGCACGGCATCGCCATGCGTCAGCACGAAGTAGCCGCTGTCGTACTCCAGTTGCACCTGTCGCTTCAAGTACTTGGTGAGGTACCACGCCAGCTCATCTTCGAGCGGTGTGGCATAGGGCGGGTCGTAGATGGGGCCTTGCTCAGTTAATAGTTGCTCATCTTGCCCGATTACGTAGTCATAATCGGACTTATTTTGTAGCGCTAATTCGTGGTCTGAGATGCTGTAGTTCATGCTTTTTATCCCTCGATGCGTTTGATAAGCGTCTTCATGTACTCGATGTGTGTTTCCATCTCGTAATCCGGGTCATGCCAGTGCAGATGCAAAAACCGCGTAATCGCATCAAACATCTCCTCCGAGGCCTGTCGCTTTCTTTCGTTTGCGTCAAGGAGGGCTAGGCCTTCGTTATAGCCTTCCTTGAATGCGCGATACTCTTTGATAGCCATAGCTAAGTCCTGTTTACTCTGAGCGACTTTCTACGTCATTTAGAAGCCTGATCAGGTCTGTTGCCAAATCCTCAAGGTGACCAGCTTCCAAGTCTCTAAGGATCGCCTCTGCATAAGCACGTGCAGCCTCCCGACTGGCGTTCAGGTGAGACGGATCATCACCATGCTCATCTATTCGAAGCACGAAGTAGATCGCATTGGGGTCTACTGGCTCACCATTGGCTTTGCTGATGACATAGCGTTGGTGTAGTCCGCTGGGGTTCTCTTCAATCGTTGGTAACATGGTTCCTCCTGTTTACTCTGAGCCGCCG
>CAYYHN010000836.1:0-2472 GCA_964471245.1 uncultured Rhodothermaceae bacterium
GCCTTTGATGTGCACGAATCCTTCAGTCTGCTCGTGGACCGCGTTCACTGAGACGTGACTAAGCAGAATGTTGGCAATTACTTTCTGCACGACGCCGTCTTCAGACACCATGTGCAGGTCTACCAGTTCGCGGCTCGTCACCTTGGCCCGCAATGCAGTGGCCTCGGCAACGGCAACACCGTTGTAACGGTGCTCGATGGATACCCGCTCGCCTACGTTGGCCTGATTGCCGTTCCACTGCTCGGACTCGATAGGCTCCGGGTTGGTGTCGGGCACGCCGCCACGTGGGGCGCTCGTAGCTGTTAGGATCGCTGTGGCGACATCGCCAGCAGCGTAATATTTGATGGACGCGATGCCGGGAGGAAAGTAACCCATAGCATTATTGCTGCGACACAGCTTTTAGGAGGATGACAAGCACAATGGCGACGCCGATCCCAGTTGGATAAATGAAGTCGAACAGCGCCACGCTAGGCGTCGGGTTGCGTTTTGGCGAGGCTCACGCCCGCTTTTTTCAGATCGAAGGTGCCTTCAGGTGCGACAAACGTGATAGCATTGCCGAAGACCTCCACTGGTCTCTTTCCTTTCCGCTTGTGCGATCCCGGCTGAAGGACGTAGGCTACCGCCTTTTTCGGTGCTGGTGTGGTTTTCTTTGTTGCCATCGTTATTTGGCTTCCAGTTTGTCTTGCAGACGTTTGATTTCGGCTTCAAGGCGTTCGCGGCTGGCTTGTTCGCGGCGATCCATCTCGGCCACTAGGTCCGTGATGCGCTTCTCGTAGTGCCGCCACCCTACGCCTATGGCGAGGAGCAGAATACCCACGAGCCCCCACGCGCCTTGATCGGCGACCGTGCCCACCACATCTTGGAACAGCACCGCACCCCAACTGACCCCGTTCAGGAGTGCAAACGTTAGGTACATGTATGCCTTTGCGAACATGATCATGGGGCGGCAGTGTGGTAGCGGTCAGGCTCGAGGCAGCGGGCGCAAAGGGTTACTTTTTAGCGGTCTTCTTGGGCAGCGTGACACGCGGTACCGAGTACCCGAGCGAGAGCATGCGGACGGCTAGTGCCTTGTTGGTCGTCTTGGCTTTGCCGTCCTTGAAGACCAGCCCACAGCGTACGCCTTGAAAGCCTTTGACCGGGCTTGTGACGGTGTAGGTCTTGGCGCGTGCTGGCTTGGTCTCGGACGCGGTTTCGTTGTTCGTTTTTGCGGCCATTGTAGCGTTTGTTTTGTGGCGAAGCGGGCCGGGTGTAGGGTCGTCCCCGAACCCGCTCCTTCCACCAAATTCAAAGGGTGCGGACTAGAGCTTGATGTGCATCACGCGCTCAATCACGTTCTGCTCTTCAACCTTGGGCTGACTGCGCACCTCGTATTTCATCTGGTTCGACATGATGTCTTCGCGCTCGCCCTGATCGTAGAACACGAGGCCGCTGTTCGTCACTACGGACGCCATCATTTCACCTGCTGATACGATGTACAGGCTCGTGCAGTCCGTAGCCGATGCGTTTGCATTTGCCTCGGTTGTTGAAATCGAACCCTTGTTGAGGCGAATGAGCGGGATGCCATTAAACGCGGGGATCGGCTGACCGAAGAGGTTGCGGGCTTCCCCGAGCATGTGCTTGCGGCGCGCAATGGTCGTCATGCGAGCGCCAAGCTCGGGGCCGACCAAGATGCCGTTGGGATTATCGACTTCGGCAAGTCGCTCCTCCAACATCTCAATGAAGGGGTCGAAGTTGGCCTCGCTACTGAGGTCCAAGCTTTGTCCGCCTGCAACGGCTTCGGCTCCATAGGTGGCCGTGTAGCCTAAGCCGGGAAGGTTGGTCGAACCGTCAAGCAAGGTTGCGAGTCCTGTAACGTCATTGGCTGTTACGCCGGGGTCGCCCTGCATGAGCTTCTGTTCGTAGCCACGTGCAAAGGCGCGGGCACGCTTGGCGAGCATGCGGTTCAGCCAGACATCGAGGTCGTACAACCCACGCTCGGCGTCGGCGATGTGCGTGTCGTCCACGGTGAACGTATCACCGTGCATGGCAAGCGCGCTGCTCTGCTCAGGGCTCGGTGTCTTGGCCGTAGCAGTGTAGCCTTCGCCAACCGCACGGTTCTTGACGAAGTCATTCTCCGTAACAGGTCGGAAGGTGAAGTCGGTGCGGTCTAGCTCGAAGGCACCTACCTGCTCAAGCCAGCGCACGAGCGGGCTGTGTGTGAACATGGCTGCCAAAAACGCCCGGCCTCGTTCAGAATCAATCGTACTCAGTTGGGTTAGGGTTGCCATGTTCGGCGCTCTGTCGTTTGGTTTGCTGTGGTGCCCGAGGCCGGTGAAGCCTACCGGCCTCGGGACTTGCTCGCTATGGGCATTTGGGAGGGCTCCCCTTCACCTAGACGCTGTGGCGTCTGGAACTGCCCCGTCGTGGGTGCGGGTATTCAAGGTTCAGTTCGTTGCGTCCGCCTCGTTGACGTACTTCTTCGCTGAGTTGTAA
>CAYYHN010000837.1:0-2470 GCA_964471245.1 uncultured Rhodothermaceae bacterium
GTTGGTAGATTGAAGGCGAGAAGTGTGCACGCAAAGATAAATCGTGTTTACGAATTAGCGGACATGCGCTGGCGTTGGAGAAATGAAAGCGTTGAGGAATTCGTCTGCATCTGCGCCCGAGAGTAAACGCGTCGAGGCGCCGAACTGGTGGGCAAAGTGCGTGATAAAGCGGTTGCGTAGGGAGGCGGCCTCGATGGGCATACCAACCTCTTGCGCCAGCGATGTGACGCCTCGGTCGGCGATGCCGCATGGGACAATGTGGCCGAAGTAGCTGAGGTCGGTGTTCACATTGAAGGCAAGGCCGTGCATGGTCACCCATCGGCTGCATCGGATGCCCATCGCACAGATCTTTCGCTCCTCATCTCGCGTATCGGGACCGACCCATACCCCGGTGCGCCCGTCAACGCGTCCTGCTTGCACACCGTAGTCTGCACATGTACGAATGATGGCTTCTTCCAACTCACGCAGGTAGCGGTGGATGTCGGTAAAGAACCGGTCGAGGTCGAGGAGGGGATAGGCGACGAGTTGACCTGGCCCATGATAGGTGATGTCGCCGCCACGGTCGATGGGGATGTAGGTTGCACGGTGACGCGCAAGTCCGGCTTCGTCGAGCAAGAGGTTTGCAGCGTTGCCGCTCTTGCCGAGTGTGTACACGTGCGGGTGTTCGACGAGGAGGAGCACGTTTGGAATTCGTTCGGGCGGCGTGGCCCGCTTGGCTGCGATCAGCCGGGCCTGAATCTGCTTCTGCAAATCCCACATCGGCACATAAGGACGCTGGCCTAGATCACAGACGACGACACCACGTTGGGTTAACTCGCTCACAGGCAGGGTTGGTTTGGTTCATCAGGTTCGTGAAACGTTCAGTGCGTGTTCGAGATTCCTCCTTTCGCTTCCATGGGTTTTCCTTCATGCGACATTTGCGCAGCGGCCATCGTAGACCTAAGTTCTGAACCGCTTCTCCTCCTTCACCTCTGTGTATCGTCGCTCATGTTCCAAGCCCTCCGCCTTCACCACAATGGCACCACGCTTTCGTCTTCCATCGACACTCTCGCTGAATCCGATTTACCCAACGAAGGTGATGTAACCCTCGCGGTTCGGTATTCCAGCTTAAACTACAAGGACGGACTGGCCGTCACCGGACGTGGTAAGATCGTGCGAGGGGCGTATCCGTTTGTGCCGGGCATCGATCTCGTGGGGCAGGTGACGGCGTCGGAGACGGACGCCTATGCGCTCGGCGACTGGGTTATTGGCACGGGCTGGGGGCTCGGCGAAAACCATTGGGGTGGCTACAGTCAAGTGCAGCGGGTGCAGTCTGATTGGCTGGTGCCGCTACCTAAGGGTTTGAGCCCCGTCCATGCGATGGCGATGGGCACGGCTGGGTTGACGGCGATGCTCTCGGTGATGGCACTGGAGGAGCATGGCATTACACCCGAAAAGGGCAAGGTTGTAGTGACGGGTGCTTCGGGTGGTGTGGGGAGCATGAGCGTGACCTTGTTGGCGCAGCGTGGCTACCATGTGGTTGCTTCCACGGGGAAAGCTGCGTCACATGCTTACCTCAGCGAACTCGGTGCTGCCGAGATCATTCACCGCGATGTCTTAGGCAAGGGCCCGAAACGCCCACTCGACCGAGGCCTTTGGGCTGGAGCGATCGACAGCGTGGGAAGCGCAACGTTGGCGGCTGTCCTAAGCCAGACGGCACGACACGGCGCGGTCGCAGCCTGTGGTTTGGCGGCCGGGCATGATCTGCCCACCACCGTTTTCCCCTTCATCCTACGCGGTGTCAACCTGCTGGGTATCGACTCCAACACCTGTCCCATCCCTCGACGCACGGCAGCATGGAATCGGCTCGCTGAGGAGCTATCAGCGGAAGCACTCGATGCCATGATGGAGGTTATCCCTTTGTCGGATGTACCACGCATGGCCGACGTCATCACACGTGGACAAGTGCAAGGCCGCGTCGTCGTTGATGTGCAAGCTGGCTGAGCCAAGTCATTGCCTCGAAAAGGTTCGAAGAATGCAGGGATCGTGCGTGGCAGACTGGCGTTCGATTCCTGTGCGTGGTATGCTTGCGCGTTGGTTTCCGTGTCTTGATTTAAGCTCGCCGTCATGACCCATTCACACTGGCATCGTGTGACCCGCCAGCCTGATGCCGCGTTCGACATTGTCGTGGTTGGCGGTGGCATTATCGGTGCCTCGACGGCATATTGGCTGACACAGCTTCGTCCAACGCTGCGTGTGGCACTCGTCGAAGCTGCTACGCTGGCGCATGGGGCAAGCGGGCGCAATGCAGGCTTCTTGTTGCAAGGCACCTCGACGGATTATGGAACCGACATCGCCACGTATGGCGAAGCGCGCGCGCGGAAACTTTGGCAGTTTTCCTTGGAGAACCGAGAGCACATCAGCGCAGAGTTAAAGCGGCAGGCGTTTCAACTTGAAGCAAGTGGGAGCTTGACGGTTGCTGGAACGCAGG
>CAYYHN010000838.1:0-2466 GCA_964471245.1 uncultured Rhodothermaceae bacterium
TCACAAAACACTGGCGGGCGCTACTTTGTTTGACCACTTACCAAACAGTCTCTTAAGCCCTCAAGATTCAGGAGATCGGCAGCCTCCGCACTACGCTTGCGGCCTGAACCCAGACCTAATAACGTAAAGGGTACCTGTCACGGGCACGATGTCTGGCAGGGTATGCGGGATGCGGATGATGCCCGCGCGGTGAAAAAAATCAGCATGGAGTGAGCCGCCTCAAGGTGAAAATTCGTGATCTCAGTGCAGCCCCGTGGCTGCCTACTTCGGTCATGAACTTTTCAGCGTGTTATGCTTGCCCCCTCTTTGTTACGCCGCCTCACGTTTCTGCTATGTGCCGGGTGGCTGCTTGGTGCCATGCCCCTCCAAGCCCAGATGGTACCGCCCTCGTTGCCTGGCGTCTGGTCAGGCGAATATGCCATTACAACAACTGGTGATGTCGCACCCGGCGTGCAAGGGCTAGGAAGTGCTACCCGACGTGCTTTTGCTGTGCATCCCATAACAGGCGAGATCTACGCTGGAGGGCGCTACGTTGGTGACCGTGGGCTGGTCCGCTGGGACGGTACCGAATGGCAGATCATCGATTTGGAGACGACCGTCAATGAGGTCGTCTACGCCCTCGCGTTTGCGCCCAACGGCGACCTGTTTGTAGGCGGCACGTTCGAGGACGTGCGCGGCGAGACGGTCAACCACATCGCCCGGTGGGACGGCACGCAGTTTCATGCGCTCGGGCAAGGGCTAGATGGCGACGTAAACAGCCTGTACTACGATGAAGGTGAAGGGCTTCTCTACGTCGGCGGGCGCGACAACAGCGGCGGGTTCAGTCAAGGCACCAACACCGACGGCAGCGTCGTGGCGTCGAACAAAATTATTGCGTGGGATGGGACCATGTGGCAACCGCTCGGGCAAGGCATCAATGGCGAGCGCTTTGCCGTCATCGACGCCATGACGACCGATCCTGTCACTGGCGACCTAATCGTCAGTGGCGACATGTTTCGTGGAATGATCAACACCGATGGCGCGACCGTGAGTGTAGGCAATGTGGCACGGTGGGATGGTACCGTGTGGTCGAAAGTGGGCGACGCGGCGTTTGAGTACAACGTCTACGACCTCCAGTACATGCCCGATGGCACCCTGTATGCCATAGTCGAACGGTCCGGCAGCAACCGCCACGGGTTGCATCGCCTCGGCAGCGATGGCGTCTGGACGCGGCGTGCTACGTTCCAAGACGGTGATGCGTTTGCCTTGGAAGCCTACGGCGATCAACTCATCGTCGCCGGTGCGTTTCGTGCCATCGCGCCCGGCACAGGAGCACCCGATGATCCGAGGCTCCCGATCTTCCGGGTTGGCAGCTACGACACCACAACGGATACGTGGCAGACGCTCGGCGACGGCATCCGGCTTGCCGTTTTTGGTGGCGTCTACGATCTCTTCGTCCACGACGATGCCCTCTGGGCCGGTGGGAGCTTCAACTTAGCTGGTGCCCGCGTCAGCGTCAATGTGGCGCGGTGGGACTTCGTGCCTGCGTTCGAGGGGAGCTATGTGACGTTTCAACTAGATGCACGCCGTGCCGAAGAGTCCTTCTTGGTATCGTACTTCAACCGTCGCTCGCGCTATTTCCAATCGGATGTGCCATTTGTTGAGGTTGCCGACGGGCCTGCGGCAGGGCGCTATGCCTTAACGGACGCCACACTGCCGGGTACCGAAGCCGAAACGGCTGCGGACTCCATCTTGACCGCACGGGTCTTTGTGCCGCGAGGCGTGCGTGTGCGCTATGGTTTCGGCGTCGACATCAACACCGCCACAGACCCCCGATCGATGCTGATCGATGGGCGGGGAGGCTCCTTATTGGTCTACGAGGCGGACGGTAATACGGCACGCGATGTCGCCATCACAGCCCCGACGGTGCTGCCGCCCGCGGTGTTGGATGACGTCGCGTTCGTAGCAACGCCTACCGACCCAACCGCCTTCGAGCGCCGCCTATTCCTGCCGGGCAATCCTGACCCGGAGACGATCCGCGATGTCGAACTGACGATCGACGTGTTGGAAACGCCCCAGCGTGCCCTCGTCTCTGCGGGCCTCTATCGGCGTGCGCCCGGCGGCGCTGCGCCTACGGGTATCGTCAACGTGTCGGAGAATACCTTCTGGTGGCTGGATGCTTTGCCTAGCACGAGCGCTGACATTCGGCTGACGTTTGACTATAGCACCATCGCCGACATCTACGCCCCCGCCGATCTGCGCTTGCTCTACCGAAGCAGTACAGATGCCGCGTGGACGTTGGTCGAGACAAGCCAAGACCTGAACGCCGAGACCCTCTCGGCCACTATCGCCGATGTGCGTGGCCAGTGGACATTCGGCTCGGTCAGTACACGCAACCCAATGTCGCCGGAGCCGCCGCAGATGGTGGGCAACCCGAACCCGGCCAGCGGGGCGTTTGGCGTGCCTGCACGACCGCGCCTCGAATGG
>CAYYHN010000839.1:0-2464 GCA_964471245.1 uncultured Rhodothermaceae bacterium
CTTCTCAGCGAAAAGGGAGTTCGGGACTACCAGATTCGCCAGAAATTTCGGACACTCCGCCGCGACAATGTTCCTGCGTATGACGCGATTGAACAGCTTCGCTCAGAGTATCCGTACCTCCAGTTTGACACAATCCGCAAGATTGTATACAAACTGAACGGTAAGCGCTAGCATCTCGCTTCGCGTATCTCCACAGCAGTGCATAGAAGGCCACCGCGCTCCCTATTCGGAGTACATGTCTTCGCTGCTCTGCTGTGCCCAGCCGTCGCTCCGCTGTGAGTGGCGGCTTTTTTTACGTGCGATCTTTTGTCGCCACAAAGAGCAAAACGCCCGTAGCGACCGATGCATTGAGCGACTCGACGTCTCCGCGCATCGGGATGGCGATGAGTTCATCGCAGGCTTTGCGTACAGTTGGCTGTAAGCCTTTGTCTTCGTTGCCCATCACCAAGGCCACAGCTCGGCCCCAGTCCACGTCCCACATAGAGGTAGAGGATTCATCGCCAGCTGCACCATAGACCCAGTAGCCCCGCTCTTTGAGTTGTTGCAAAAACTCTGGGACGCTATCGATCCGTGCAATGGGCATGGTGCGCGCTGTCCCTGCACTGGTCTTGAGTGCGGCGGCATTCAATGGAGCCATGTTGCGCTTCGGGACAAAGACACCTGCTACACCAGCAGCAACGGCGCTGCGCAGCATCCCGCCAAAGTTGAACGGGTCTTCGATATGGTCAAGGACCAGTACGATTGGCATGGAAGCCTTCACGTCATCGAAGGTTGGGGCAATCTGGCTCAACAACTCGTCAGGATCGGCATAGGCGATGGGGGCGATGATGGCGACGACACCTTGGTGGTTTAGGCCGGGTGCCATGCGATCAAGGCGCTGGGCTGGCACGTATTGCGTGGGTACGCCTGCTTCGCGGGCCACCGTACGAATGGCGTAGATGGCCGCACCACTTGCGCCTTTTTGCAGCATCACTTTTTCAATACGGGCATCCCTAGCCTCTAGCGCTTCGCGGACGGGGTTGCGCCCCACGAGCACATCGGACGGGGGCTGGTTGCGTTTTGCCATAACCTTGCTTTTTTTCGTCAAGATACCCTGCGCCTTACCTAATTCCTGCTCTTGACCAGCGCATGTAAGGGCATTCACTCACGCTTAACTCGTTTGCACAGGAGCCTCTGCTCCAAATCGACGCTTCATGCAACGGCTCTGCACCTTATGGCTACTGGTTTTTGCACTCGCGCTATCCAATCTAGCGCGTGCGCAGACCCCCATGCTCAAGCGTATCGACGCACGCGATGGCCTTTCGCACAATACCGTGCTGACGGTACTGCAAGATGAGGCAGGCTTCATGTGGATCGGCACATCCGACGGCCTTAACCGCTACGATGGATACGAATTTGTGGTCTACCGAACTGATGTGAACAACACCAATACGTTGCCTAGCAACGAGATTCGGGTACTCTATGAAGATGATGATGACACCCTCTGGATCGGCACAACGGCTGGCTTGTGCTATTTCGATCGTGCGAACGACGCCTTCGTCCGCATAGACTTGCCTGAGACCATTGAGGCCGAATCCGAAACGAATATCATCCACCAGATTGTGGAAGACCAAGCAGGTAACATGTGGATCCTTGGTCAACCCGGATTATTCGTCGAGCACAATGGAATGTGGGAGTTGGTCACCTTGAACTTCCGCTCACTCGAAGGTATTCGTGCCGAGCGCGCCATCATCCACAAGATCCGACCCTGGTCCCAGGGTGGCATCGAAGCATTGTTATGGGATGGCGAAAACCACCAATTGGTGTATTTCGACAAGAGCGGTGCCCTGCTGGAAGGAAAAAACTACACGTCACGGCATGCTTCACTAGCTGCTTGGCTCGGCGTCACAACCGCCATGCCGACGCTTCCGCAGCCGCATATCGATTTGCACCATGCTATAGCGGACGCTTCGGGACGTACGTGGGTCGGCACAAATGATGGGCTCTACATCGTTGCACCAAACACGCACGAAGCAGGTTCATACTACCATCTAGCTGTAGATGCTGACGCTACGTCACCGCTCAGCAACTATGTGTGGATGCTCTACCGTGATCGCACCGATACCATTTGGATTGGCACACGCAGTGGACTCTATCGATACGATGCGTTTGATAAACCCTTTGCCTTCGATGATTTGCAAACAGCAGCCAGAGAAGGGCTGAGAAGCCGCATCGTGATGACGGTCCATGCTTCACAGACCCACCAATGGGTGGGCACACTTGGTGGTGGTCTGGTCTCGACGCGTATCTCCGATGGCAGGGTAACGCTATTCCAAGCCGATAGTATGGGTACGTCAATTCCGACGCTGCCACATAATGATGTATGGGCTGTTTGGACACATGGTCAATCCACGTGGGTTGGCACGGGGGCTGGTCTGTGCAAGCTTATGCAGCGTCAGTGCGCACTTGTGCCCCTGCCTCAACA
>CAYYHN010000840.1:0-2455 GCA_964471245.1 uncultured Rhodothermaceae bacterium
CCATCGTTTTCACGGACTGTTGGCACACCAAGCAGCGTTGTCGGATAGCACAATTCTCGTACCATACGGCGCAGGATAAAGAATTGCTGGGCGTCTTTGAGGCCAAAAACACCGATGTCCGGCTGGCAGATGTTGAAAAGCTTGCTCACAACCGTGGTGACGCCCCGAAAATGCCCATCGCGGTATTGGCCGCAGAGATGCTTGTCGAGCTCTTCGGCCTGTACCCAAATGCGGACATGATCGCGTCCGTACGGGTACATTTCATCATCTTCTGGCGCAAAGACAGCCGATACGCCGCCCACCTCGTCAAGCTGCGCCATGTCGCGTTCTAGTGTACGCGGATAGGCGGCGAGGTCTTCGGCGGGAGCAAACTGCGTTGGGTTGACGAAAATGGACACGTAGATGGCATCCGCGTGGTGTTTTGCGGCGCGCACCAGTTCGAGGTGGCCTTGGTGCAATGCGCCCATAGTTGGTACCAGCGCAATACGGCGACCCGCCGCGTGGTCAACGCGAGCACGAGCTTGCATAGCAGCAACAGTACGGATCAGTTCCATACAAACGGTGGGCATTGAAAGGATGCACAATCAAGGTGCGTTAACGATACGTTACCTTTGAGGATATTGTCAGATCTCCAGCGCACCTCGCTTGCTTTTTTCTTGATATGTTGAACAATCCTTAGCTGTTTGTCCACCCATTGGTGAGACAGCGTTGTAGATTGAAGGCTGTTGCCACTCGCCCGCGTGGGCTCGAAATCCACGCGGCCTCTTTCATTCATCATGTAGACGGTGGCGAACCTACCACGACGCGGTTACAAGCCGCTGCGAAGGGTACGCCGCAGCCTGCTCGAACTGCTGCATACGTATGGCTGATTTCCGTATAGAAAACGACTCCCTCGGTGAAGTGCGCGTCCCGTCCGACGCCTACTACGGTGCACAAACCCAGCGCGCCAAAGACAATTTCCCGATCAGTGACCTACGCTTTCCGCGCCGCTTCATCCAGGCGCTCGGCATCATCAAGCAAGCCGCCGCTGAAGCCAACCGCGACCTCGGCGGCCTCCCCGCCGACAAAGCTGACGCCATCGTATCCAGCGCCCAGCAGGTGATTGACGGGGCACTCGACGCCGAGTTCGTGCTCGATATCTTCCAGACAGGCAGTGGCACGTCGACGAACATGAACACCAACGAGGTCATCGGCAACCATGCGACGGTTGCTGTGGGTGGCGCGCTCGGCAGCAAGCTGGTTCACCCGAACGACCACGTCAACATGAGCCAGTCCTCGAACGATGTGATCCCGACGGCCATGCACGTGTCGGCGCGAGTCGCTTTACACGAAGAACTACTGCCTGCGCTGGAGCGCTTTCATGCTGCGCTAAAGATCAAGGAAGATGCCTTCGACGATGTGCTCAAGAGCGGCCGTACGCACCTGATGGATGCTACGCCGGTCCGTTTGGGGCAGGAGTTCGGGGGGTATGCCGCGCAGATTTCCAAGGGGATCCAGCGCGTACACCATGCCAGCGAAGAATTGGCCGAACTCGCCCTCGGTGGCACAGCCGTCGGTACCGGCATCAACACGGATCCCGCATTCCCAAGCAAAACGATTGCTGGTATCAGTGCCAAGACCGGGCTCGCGTTCCGGGAAGCCGCCAACCACTTCGAAGCGCAAGCCACCAAAGACGGCTTCGTCCAAGCGCACGCAGCGCTCAATACGTTGGCCGTCTCGGTGCTGAAGATCGTCAACGACATCCGCCACTTAAGCAGCGGCCCCACGAGCGGACTCTCCGAAATCCGTTTGCCTGCTATCCAGCCAGGCTCGTCTATCATGCCGGGCAAGGTCAACCCTGTAATGAGCGAGGCGCTGATGATGGTCGCGGCCCGCGTGATGGGCAACCACACGACGATCACCGTCGGTGGGCAGCACGGCAACTTCGAGCTGAATGTGATGATGCCCGTGATGGCGCACGCGATGCTCCAAAGCATCCACATTCTCGCCAACGGTCTCGACGCCTTCCGTGTCAACTGCCTCGACGGCATCGAAGCGGACCGCGCACGTTGCCAAGAACTCCTCGAACTCAATCCCTCGATTGCCACGGCCCTAAACACAGCAATCGGCTACGACATGGCCTCGAAAGTCGCCAAAGCCTCGGCCAAAGAGCGCAAGTCCGTTCGCCAAGTCGTGCTAGAGATGGAGTTACTCTCCGAAGCCCAACTCGACGAATACCTCAACGTCCGCGACATGACCGAACCGGGCATCCCCGGAGCGTAGTTCTGAGTGTGGGTGTTTGGGGGGATGGGAGAGTGGGTGGTTTGGGTAATGTGGGGAGTATGGGTGGTTTGGGGAGAGGGGGAGGTATGGGAAGTTTGGTGAGTATGGCAAGCCGGGTGTTAAAATAATCCGGGATAAACCGCAGTAGCTCGACGTATGAGGTTGTAATCTATCGGCCTGCAAAGTTAAGATT
>CAYYHN010000841.1:0-2439 GCA_964471245.1 uncultured Rhodothermaceae bacterium
CGAGCGCAGGATCACCCGATGCCCTCGCCTGCACAAAGGCTACACGCTGCGCCTCCGAGATGTCGAGTGCATCGTTAAAAAGCGCCTCAATTTGGTTCCAACGCGTGGGATTCATGCGGATTGCCAATCAGACTGACCGGGTGGGGTGGGTACACCTACCTATACAAACAGGAAATCGAGACACATCTGCTCATACACGTTTATACGATAGCATCTCAAGCGGAATCCGCCAGCTCACTTCGCATCCAACTCCGTGCGGCCGTCCATGCTCTGCGCACGGTGGCAGACGAAAGCTGCATGACCTCAGCAATCTCGTCGTAGCTAAGCCCTACGAAAAAACGGTATTCCACGACCTGTGCCCCACGTGGGTTAAAGGCGGCGAGTCGGGTCAGGGCTTCGTCGAGTGCCAACACGTGCTCTACGGTGTCATCGGAAAGCTTGGCGAGGGCGTCAGGGATCTCATCGAAGCGTAACAAGACGTGGTCGCCGCCGCGCTTCTGGGTGCGCCGCTGTGTGGCGTAATTGATGAGGATGTGCCGCATCGAACGCGAGGCGAGCGAAAAGAAGTGCGTGCGGTCTTGCCAATCGATGTGGGCAGCGTTGGAGAGCTTGAGGTAGGCTTCGTGCACGAGGGCCGTGGTGTTCAGTGTGTGGCCTGCACGGGCATGGCGAAGGCGTTGCCGTGCAAGGGTCCGAAGCTCATCATAAATCAGCGGGACGAGACGAGCCAAGGCTGCATCATCGCCTGCACGGGCTTGATGCAGCAGCAACGTCACATCGGGTGAGGCAGACATAGCACATGCGTTAGGGGAAGGGCGGGGTGTCAGTACAAATTACAAAAAGTGGTCGCACGATGAGCAGGTTACATGGGGTTTCTGGATAGATCGAATACAGCCCCCTGTGTTCATCGCCTGCCTGCACGGGCACACCCCTGATCTATCATGACGTTGCGATACGCTTGCCTGCTTGTCCTGTTTCTCTGTATGGCCTTCCCTGCACACGCGCAAGACCACACCGTCTGCGCCTCAGGCTGCGACTTCACCACGATCACCGCAGCCATCGCCGCCGCTGCGAACGATGCCATCATCGAAATCCAAGACGCCACGCACACCGAGGCCGCCGTCACGGTGAATAAGAGCGTGACGATTCGCGGCCAAGGCACAAATGTCACCACGGTGCAGGCATCCGCTACGCGTGCCACGGCCAGCAACCGTGTCTTCACTGTTGCCAGCGGCGTGACCGTCACCATCCGCGACATGACCATCCGCCACGGCCACCCAAGCGGCGGGCACGGTGGGGCCATCAGGAATGAGGGCATGCTGACGGTAGATCAGGTGACCATTACGGACAACGACGATGCCACGAACAGCACTGGCGTCGGGGGCGGCGGCATCCATAACAGCGGCAGCGGTGTGCTCGTGGTCCAGAACAGCACGGTCGCTGGCAACACAGCCATACGGACGGGCGGAGGCATCTATTCCTCGGGCACGCTCACACTCACGAACACGACGGTGAGCGGCAACAGTACCGTGAATGAGTCCGGGGGCGGACTAGCCATCGGTGGCGGAACGGCCACTGTGTCGAACAGCGCGATCACAGGCAACACAGCCAATGGAGGATCGGGCGAAGGCGGTGGGATCTACTCCTCCGGTACACTCACTGTAGTGAGCACGACCATCCACGGCAACAGCACCGGCAATGCTTCAGGTGGCGGCTTCTACGTTGCGGGTGGGACGACCAAGATTTCGCACAGCACCATTACCGGCAACCATGCAGGTGGAGGCTCAGGCTCAGGTGGCGGAATCCGTAGTGCAGGCGGCACCGTGACGCTGAAAAACGCGATTCTCGCAGGCAATACCTCGACGCAGGGGCCGCCAGACTGCGAAGGCACCATTGCCTCTGCCGGGCACAACCTGATCGGATCCACTTCCGGCTGCGCGTTCAGCCACGCCGTAGGCGACCACCTCAATGCCAACCCCCTGCTTGACGCGCTGGCTGACAACGGCGGGCCGACCCAGACGCGCGCCTTGCAAGCTGCGAGCGTCGCGGTTGATGGTGGCACGTGCACGGACGTCGACGGCAACCCTGTGACGACGGACCAGCGAGGCACCGCCCGCCAGCAGGATGGCAATACGGATATGCTCGGCGAATGCGACATGGGTGCCTATGAGTTTGTACCGAACAGCCCGCCCAATGTGCTGCTCAGCACGCTCACTGCCACGCCCTCGGGATCGAATGTCACCGTGGCGTGGACCAGCTTGAGCGAGACCGGTAGTGGCATGTTCGAGGTGCAGCACCGCCCGATGCATACGTGCCAAGACGCCGCGTTTACAACCGTGCATACTGTAGCGGCAGCGGGGAATTCGTCCACGCCACAGAACTACAGCTACACGCACACGGGGCAGTCGGCGGGGGCACATCAGTACCGGATCCGTCAGG
>CAYYHN010000842.1:0-2437 GCA_964471245.1 uncultured Rhodothermaceae bacterium
GACCAGTCGGTGACGCTGTCCTTTGCCACGCTCAACTACACCAACAGCACGCAGAATCGCTACCGGTATCAGTTGCACGGCTTCGATCAGCAGTGGATTGAGGCAGGGGCGCGGCGTACGGCGCAGTACACCAACCTGCCTGCAGGGACCTACACGTTCCGTGTACAGGGCAGCAACAACGACGGTCTGTGGAACGAAGCAGGTGTATCTTTGGGCGTGACGATGCTGCCACCGTGGTGGCGAACCCGCTGGGCCTACAGCAGCTATGCGCTCGTCGCCCTTGTCTTGCTAGTAGGCTTCGTCCGATGGCGCTCGGCCCGCCTCCGTGCTCGCAATCGCGAACTGGAAGACGTCGTACGCATGCGTACGGCCGAAGTCGAACGCCAGAAAGACCTGCTAACCACCCAAGCCGACCAACTCCGCGCGCTCGACCGTATCAAAAGCCGATTCTTTGCCAACCTGAGCCACGAGTTTCGCACCCCGCTCGCTCTCATCCGCGATCCGATCCGTAGTGCACTGCAAGGCACCTACGGCCCACTCGATCCCTTGCTGCACGACCACCTCGCAATCACCGAGCGCAACACCGAGCGGCTCCAGCGACTCATCGATCAACTCCTAGACCTGACGAAGCTCGAAGCAGGCCAGATGCGCTTGCAGGCGCAGCAAGGCGACCTCATTGGGTTCTTACGCCGCGTGCTCGGCAACTTCGGCTCCATCAGCCAGCGCAAAATGGTCACCTTGTCGCTAGACGCCGAAACCGAGGCGCTGCCCCTTTACTTCGACACAGAAAAGCTTGAACACGTCATCGTCAACTTGCTAGGCAATGCCTTTAAATACACGGCCTCAGGTGGTCACATCACGGTGGGTGTACTAGCAAACCCCAACGCCGAGGTTGTGCGCCTCACCGTTGCCGACACCGGGACGGGCATTGCTGCTGAAGCCTTGCCCCATTTGTTTGATCGCTTCTATCAGGTAGATGACGGCGCGGTGCAACCGTATGAAGGCACGGGCATTGGCTTGGCGCTCGTCAAGGAATTGGTTGAGTTGCACCACGGAACGGTTGCAGTAGCCAGCACGCTCGGCCAAGGCACAACGTTCACACTAACGCTCCCCACGGGACGTGCGCACCTAGCAGATGAAGAGATCGTCGCACCCGCCATCGCATCGACAGATGCGATGGTGCTGCCTACCGCCGTACAAGGCGACGGTGCCGAGATTTCCGCCACAGTCCCAGATCCTCCCACGGAGGCAGCGACGGTACTGATCGTCGAAGACAACGATGACCTCCGCACTTATTTGCAGCAGCGACTTGGCGATAGATACGACATCGTCGCGGCGACAAATGGCGCTGAAGGCTTCCGAAAGGCTTGCGAAACAACACCCGACCTGATCATCTCGGACGTGATGATGCCCGAAATGAACGGACTCGAATTGCTCGAACGCCTCAAGTCCCACGACACGCTGCAAGCCGTCCCGGTGATCCTACTTACAGCTCGGGCTGAGGAGCGCGACCGCCTCGCCGGATTTGAGGCGCAAGCCGACGCGTACGTTGCCAAGCCATTCCATCTCCCCGAACTGCAAACGCGCATGGATGCACTGCTGGCCACACGCCGCCGCTTGCAGCGCATCTATGGTCAAAGCATCGTCCAGATCACACCTGATGACCCGAGCCTCCCTCCCGAAGACGCGCGGTTTCTTGCTGCTGTCGAGGCCGCAGCAGTAGCCCGGCTTGATGCAAACGATTTTGGCGTGGAACAGCTTGCTACGGCTGTCCACGTGAGCCGAAGCCAACTGTATCGTCGGCTTGAAAGCCTCACCGGCGAAAGTCCCGCTGCGCTCATTCGCAGACTTCGGCTCGAACGTGCCCGGCAACTCCTTAGCGAAGGCCACGTTACCACGCTAGCTGAGGTAGCCACAGCTGTTGGGTTTAACAATGCCAGCTACTTCGCTCGTCGCTACGAAAAGCACTTCGGCGAACACCCACAAGCGACACGCGATGCAGCCCGCGGTAGGTAAGGCATTTGTAGTGGGTGGGATTCGTCATGCAGGCCAAGCAAGCACGATTCAGCGCAGTATCAACAAGAGTGCAGGCTCTTAAACAACCTGCACAAACGTCTCAGTGGTCTGCACAAACGTCCCAACAGGGTGCACACGCAACCCAAAAGTAGGCACAGGCATTTCTGTCTCATGGCGCGTATTTCGGCGCATAGGCCATAATCGGCATACTCCGGCACATCCTATTCATGCCACGCAGACCGGAGCCCTGCCATGCATACCAACCTATGCACCCGCGTTTTGCTGGGGATGCTTACGTGCGTCCTCTTCGCACAACCTATCCTCGCGCAAGACGACGTCACCTTCGAGGCCAAGCAGAACCTTGGCGGCAACTTTGCGAACGTCACCGCCGGTGCAAGTCACGTCTTTGTCAATCAGGGGG
>CAYYHN010000843.1:0-2436 GCA_964471245.1 uncultured Rhodothermaceae bacterium
AGATGGTCAACCACTGCAACACACGGCGCGACGAATTTCAACAGTATGTACTCCACGAATACCTTGTCTATCGCGCGTTCAACCAGCTGACGGACTACAGTTTTCGCGTGCGGCTCGCCGAGGTGACCTACCGCGATACGGCAGGCGACATGGATGAGATCACGCGGTATGCCTTCTTGATTGAAGACGAAGACGCGATGGCCGAGCGGCTGGGAGGCATAGTACAAGACGTGCAGGGCGTTCCGCAGATTGGGACGCAACGCGACCAGATGTTGCGGGTCGCGGTCTTTCAATACATGATTGGCAACACGGACTGGGCCGTCTCGGCTCAGCACAACATCAAGCTCCTCTTCGCCGACCCGCCGAACACGCCGTACGTGATTCCCTACGACTTCGACTGGTCAGGCATCGTCTCCACGCGCTACGCACGCCCGCGTCCTGAACTCAACTTGCGTACCGTCCGCGAGCGTCTGTTCCTTGGCCTGTGCCGCCCCGCCGAAGACTTCGAGCCCATCGTCGCTCTCTTCAACGATCAGCGCGAAGCCATCTACGCCTTGTTCGACACGTTTGAACTCCTCGACACCAAGCGCCGCCGCAAAACCCGCGCCTACCTCGACGACTTCTACGCCGTCATCAACGACCGCCGCGACCTCGAACTCGACTTCGTCTACAACTGCCGCGATATCGATTAAGCTGTACCACGAGTGACACAATGCATTTAAGTGCGTACGCTGTTTCGTTCTGCAAGAGTAGCTCCGTGCTAAAGCCATGGCGATATGGATGTAAACGGTTCTGCGTTTTGCCACGTCTGACAAGTAGAGAGCAACAAACGCGAGGCCTGTGGGTCATTTTTTTGTGACCTATGGAAAACGAGTTGATAAACCCCCATCTTGTCTCACATTCCCTCGTTAGGTAACGCGTTCCATTTCTTTCGCTGACGCAGCACGACGAAGCGCTTGCGGCGTCGCTCACCCACGCTTCTTATGCAACAACATTGGTGGAAATGGCTGCTCGGCAGCCTCGTGATCTTGGTTGGCGTCGGTATGTTTTGGCCGAGCGATGCCGAGACACAAGCTGAACTGCTCGTCCAGCCCCAGAGCGGCCCCTTTCGTGTGACCGTCACGTCGACGGGCGAACTCAAAGCCAAGAACTCGGTCAAGATCTTTGGACCGAGTCGTGCCCGGCAGGCACGTATCTACGAGATGAAGCTGCTTCGCATCGTCCCCGAAGGCACCGTCGTGCGCCAAGGTGATTTTGTGGCGCAGATCGACCAATCGGAGTTGAACAGTCGGGTGCAGGATGCACAGATTGAGTTGCAGAAAGCCGAGTCGCAGTACACACAGACCAAGCTCGATACATCGCTGACGCTGAGCAAAGCCCGTGATGAACTCATCAATCTGCAGTATGCGATGGAGGAGGCGCGGCTACGGAAGGAGCAAAACGTGTACGAGTCGCCCTCCGTGCAACGTCAAGCGGACATCGACTTCGAGAAGGCCGAGCGTGCACACAGCCGCGCCGTCGACAACTATGGCACGCAGGTGGCGCAGGCAGAGGCACAAATGCAGGAGGTTGAGGCCGAACTCGCCAAGACGCGCAAGCAGTTCGATGACTATGTCGCCATCGGCCAAGAGTTTACGATCATGGCCCCGGAGAACGGCATGGTCATCTACAAGCGCAGTTGGAATGGTGAGAAGCTGCAAGAAGGCGGCACCGTCAACTCGTGGGACCCCGTCGTGGCCGAACTGCCGGACCTGACGGTGATGCAGTCCGTCACGTACGTCAACGAAGTCGATATCCAGAAGGTCAAACCCGGCCAGCGCGTCGAAATCGGGCTCGATGCTGATGCGGATCGTCGCCTTACGGGGCGCGTCGAGCAGGTTGCCAACATAGGCGAGCAGCGACCGAACAGCGATGCCAAGGTTTTCGAAGTCAGCATCATCGTCAACGAAGCCGACAGCACACTCCGCCCGGCCATGACAACGAGCAACACCATCATCGTCGCCGACACCGAAGACCAACTCTACATCCCGCTCGAAAGCCTCCACACCGATGGCGAGGCCTCCTTTGTCTTCATCAAAGACGGCAACCGCATGCTCCGCCAGCGCGTCACGTTGGGGCTTCTCAACGAAAACGAAGCCATCGTCGAATCCGGTCTCACGCTCGACGACCGCCTGTACCTCTCGCTTCCTGCGGATACGTCGGGCGTGGCGTGGCGGGAATAGGTTTGGGGATGAGAGTGTGGGAGGTTTGGGGAGGATGGGATGAGGGTAGTTGCTTTCAGGGTAGAGATATAATGATTGAGCGTTATTCTGAGTTGTGGGTCTATCAGACAGCTTTTGAGGCTGCTCAGGAGATATTCGGTTTGACGAAAGCATGGCCAGCAGAAGAGCGCTATGCATTGACCGATCAGATTCGTCGCTCATCTCGATCTGTTTG
>CAYYHN010000844.1:0-2415 GCA_964471245.1 uncultured Rhodothermaceae bacterium
TCGGACGCACCGGCATCAAGCAATGGTTCTCCAACTCGACCACTGATGTCGCACCCGAAATCCGGGATGGCTATGAAGGTAACCTGCAAGGCTTGAATGTGGAGCTCCGTGCCGAACTAGGCAATTCACTGGTTCCCATGACGGACCTGATGGCACTGGAAGAAGGCGACGTGATTCCGCTGGATTGCCGCCAAGATGAACTGCTTACCGTACGCATTGGCGACACCCCGGCCTTCAAGGCGGCCGTGGGGAAATCAGGCAACCGCCGAGCCTTCCAGATTCACCAAGTTCTCTCCCAAAACCCGACACTGCTGCAACTCATGCAACATGCTAATGAGGCAGCAGCTAACCAAGAGGGCGTCCACGTCTAGGCGTAATGAGTTCAACCTCTCAATATATATCGGCAGCCCAAAAGGCGCTGCGTTCGTTCCTAACCACCCTTCTCGGACAGGAAGCACCGCTTTCCATCAAAGATCCGGAAACGATTGCACTTGATGCTGTTGTTGACGAAGCACCTTCATACCTGAAGGTGAGCTACGAGGACAACAGCAAAGGGTTCACCGTATTGCTCGATCCCGACTGGCTTCCACTGCTTTCGGAATCTATGCTGGGTGAGGCACTAACCGTTGACGACCCGGACTATGCCGATCTTGTGCAGGAGTTGGCCGGGCAAGGTTACAGCAGTATCCGTACACAGTTTTCGACCATGGGCCTCCAGTTGCCCATGCCCTCCTTCGGCGTAGATCCACCGGGCAGTGACCTTCCCGTTGGTCATCTACAGCATTCGCTTTGGCGGCTGACCTTTTCCATGAATGTGGATGGCCGGACGTTTGGCGGGTATGCGCTGCTTCCAGCACAAGAAGGTGCTACCACCAGTACAACCAGCGCACCCACAACAAGTGCTGTCGCCGAGACAAGTTTTGGTGGAGACGCCAGTGGCCAAATTGAAGTTGCACCTGTCAACCTACCCGATCTCGGCAAAGAAGCGTTAGGTGTTGGTGGATCCAGCAACTTCGAACTCCTTTCTGATGTAGAACTAGAGGTTCGCGTCGAGTTAGGCCGACGGCGTTTGCCTCTTGCAGATCTGATTCGACTGACCCACGGGAGTGTGATCGAGTTGGAAAAGCTAGTAGGTGAACCGTTAGAAGTGTACGCCAATGGCCGTCTCATTGCTGAGGGTGAAGCCGTTGTCATTGAAGAGCAGTTTGGCGTACGTATCACCCGCCTCATCACCAATCGAAAGCCACAAGTGAGCTTCCGGGCGGCATAAGACGCCACGCGAACGTACCGTCTTACACTACACACGTCCCGCGCGCACAGGCATTACAGTTTCTGGTCCGTTGAGCGGAACCGCTCTACACTAAACGCCCGTTTAGCAGCATGCTTGGTGACGCAGCCAGTGACGCACTTGCGACACAACCGAAAGCTGGAGGGTTTCAGTGATTGGCGCATCAGCGTGATCACGTATTGCCTTCGACGCTTGGTGAACTTGTGCTTATTCGTCGCGGTGGGCGGCTTCGGGACTAAAGGCAGGCGTACAGATAGCCCAGTACTCGGCTTGGTCATCGAAAGGGTTGCTGTAGCGAATCCGTTCACCGGCTTCGACGAGGACCGTCTCACCCGCGCCTACATCGACGTGTCCTCCGGCATGTTCGACGCGGATGGTGCCACGCACAACGATGGTCACTTCATCGAATTCGGGCTGCTGATAGGGCTCGTCCCACTGTGGCGGGGCGACCATGTGGGCTACACTGAGCGATGATGTGCCGGTGTGCACGCGGCCGACGTGCTCCTCGATTAGCTTATTGCCGGGAACTGGAATGCGGGTGGGCTGCGAAATTTTCTGAACCATCGTCGAGGTCTTCCGTTTACGGGGTGCTTTTTTCGGAATGCTTTTTTTCATCCGCGCCACGAATCTGCATGCCGCGTCTTTTGCTTCTCTTGGTTGGCGTTGCCTTTTGGGCTGCGCAGCCCCACACACGACTCCTCGCGCAGGAGGTTCCACCCGACACGCTGCGCACGGTGGAACTGGCACCTATCACCATCACTGCAACCCGCCTCGAAGCACCCCTGCTCCAAACGCCGTGGGCCGTGACGGTGCGCGACGCCGACGCACTGCAACGCGGCCAGCAAGGCTTAGCACTCAACACCGCGCTCGATGCCATTCCCGGCGTCTTCGCCCTCAACGCTGACAACTTCGCTCAAGACCTCCGCGTCTCCATTCGCGGCTTTGGAGCGCGGTCGGCGTTCGGCATCCGCGGCGTCAAGCTTTTAGTCGATGACCTGCCCGAGTCTACACCCGACGGCCAAGCACAAGTGGACAACCTCACCTTAGGCTTGCTCTCGCGTGCGGAAGTCATCCGTGGGCCCGCCTCAGGTTTGTACGGCAACGCCGCTGGTGGTGTCATCAGCCTG
>CAYYHN010000845.1:0-2409 GCA_964471245.1 uncultured Rhodothermaceae bacterium
AGGACGATGCCGAGGGCGTAGACGTCGGTGGCAGTCGTCAATGGCGCGCCGCGTTGCTGCTCGGGGCTGGCATACTGGGGCGTCATCACGTGGACGCCAGTGCGGGTCAGCGGGTGCTCGGCATCCGTGTCGTCGAGCAGTTTGGCAATGCCAAAGTCGAGCAGCTTCGCACGCGCCGAACTGTTGGGGGCATCGGTTGCTGGGACGACGAAAATGTTCGACGGCTTCAGGTCGCGGTGGATGACGAGGTTGCGGTGCGCGTATTGCACCGCCGCAATGGCTTGCATAAAGAGCCGAAGACGAGCAGGCACATCCAACTGATTTTGGGTGCAGTAGATGTCGATGGGTGTGCCATCCACATATTCCATGACGAGGTACGGGCGGCCGTCGTCCGTCGCGCCGCCATCGAGGAGGCGGGCGATGTTGGGATGGGTGAGCGTGGCGAGGATTTGCCGCTCGTGCCGGAAACGGCGCAGCAGCGCGTCGGTGTCCATGCCGCGCTTCACCATCTTGATGGCGACCTGCTGCGCATATTGCCCATCGGCGCGCTCGGCGCGATACACCACGCCCATTCCGCCACGGCCAACCTCATCGAGCAAGCGGTACGGCCCAATCGTTTCCGGTGCAGCCTGTTCGGCTTGCCACGTTTCACCAAGCCGATGCTGCAAGCCTGCGAGGAGCGTATCGAAGACGTCCTCGGGCGCACGGTCGAGCAGGTCGGACGACGCGTCTTCTTGCGCCAGCAGCGCGACCACTTCGTCAAACAAAGTTGGGTCATCCGCACACGCTTGGCGCAAATATGCCATCCGTGCCTCGGGCGACTGATCGAGCGCAACGTCGAGCAATGCTTCAATCTTTTCCCAGCGTTCTCGTCGCATAACTCAAGTTGTGTTCAACTTTCGTGGGGTGGAAAGGGTGGGTGTATGGGAGGATGGGGGTGTGAGAGGATGGGTGGAATGTTGGTTCTAAGCATGTTAGCGCTCCATATTTTAAGTTTCGTATTTCCCCTCTAAAACCGGACAACTCCACTCTGCCAATCTCTCGGACTCCCCAAACCTCCCAGACTTCCTGAACCTCCCACACTCCCATCCTCCCACACCCCCAAACCCAGACGACGCCTAGCTCTCTCGCATCACCTGCATCTCCTGTTTAAGGAGCAACTTGGCTTTGACCCAGTCACGGCGAATGGTGCGTTCGGAGCGCTGGGTTATTTCGGCGATCTCCTTGAAGGCTAGTCCACCAAAAAAGTGGTACTCGACCAGTTGACTAAGGCGTTCGTCAAGTTGGCCCAAACGTGTCAGTGCTTCATCGAGCATCAGCAACTCTTCCGAGCGCGTCGTCCCTGCGATCTGCACCTCAGCGATGTCGAGCTTGGCAACTCCCCCGCCACGTTTGGCTGCAAGGCGCTCGCGTACATAGTCGACGATGATGAAGCGCATGGCCCGCGACGCGATGGAGAAAAAATGGGCGCGGCTTTGCCAACTGAGAACCGTCTGGTCGACGAGGCGGGCATAGGCTTCGTGGACGAGGGCCGTGGTGTTGAGCGTCTCGCCGGGGCGGTTACGGGCCAGATGCCCTCGCGCCATCCGTTTCATCTGCTCATAAACCAGTGGGAAAAGGGCTTGAACGGCCGCATCATCTGCATCCTTAATGTCGAGGAGCAATTGCGTGATGTTTTCCTGTTCTGGCATACAGCGTGTGCTTCGAGCAAGCGCAAATTGGGGCGGGCGTCGAGCTACCTGCTGGTGTCGACTGGACATCAAGGTACGCACTGCTTTAGCGAAAGGAAATGCGGGCAAAGGAACGGCTAAATGACGGGTGGCACAATTAATTCGTCTGTAGATGTCCGGTTCGCCATGCCTTTTCCGAAACAGGGGTACGTCGCGTTATGCGCGGCGATGATGCTTGTTAGATGCACCATCCGCTTTGCTTGTTGCTATGCGCCTGTTCCCCAAAGCCTACCAGAGAATCAGCCTTCTCAGCATGTGGACCCTGCTCCTCATCGGATCCGCAAGCGCGCAGTCGCTTACCGCGACCGACGGATTGTTTGAGGGCCGAGTCGAACTCAACTGGGAGGTATCGGCCAACAGCGGCGACCTGATCAAAATAGAGCGAGAAGGCACATTGCTCGCGGTCCGTGCATGGAACGAGACGTTGCACGCCGACTTCAGCGGCGACCCCGGCACCGTCTACACCTACTGTGTCATCGTCTCGTCGGGCGGCGTCGATGGGGCTCCGGTATGCGATACGGGCTCCCGCCGCATCTTTCCCGCGACCAGTTTCACAGCGTCTGAATTGCTGTTCGAAGACTATGTCAGCCTCGACTGGACGGATCGCTCGGAGATCGAGACGGGTTTCGAGGTGACGCGCGACGGTAGTGTCATCGCTACGCTGCCGCCCAACACGCAG
>CAYYHN010000846.1:0-2405 GCA_964471245.1 uncultured Rhodothermaceae bacterium
GTCACGTCTTTATCCGAACCCAAGTTGGCGAGATAGCCCCCAAAGAGGCCAAAGCCAAGCGGCTTTTGAGTCGTCGAGAGGTCAACCCATCCCGAAGCCACGTAGAGGCAGGCATGTTCGCCTGCAGCATCCGTCACAAAACCGCCGGTCATCAGGTGGTCGGTGAGGTCGTTGCCATACGTTGCTTTGGCACGAAACGTCAAGTTGTCGGACACGTTGGCTTTTGCATAACCTTGGAATGCAAACGCTGCAAAGCGGTCGCCTAAAAGCGTCGGGCGTACTTCTTTGAAGTAGGTCCCGCCACCGAACGTATTGCCATTCGCTGTGTGCTGCAGGTGGAGATGTAACGCTGGAAGTCCCGACTGTTGCTGTAGCTTTGCGCCACCGATTTCGGCAAATGCGTCACGCTGCTGCGAGACGACCCCAATCACGCGGAGGTTGCCGGGCTTGTAGGTGTAGCGAATCTGTGGGAAGCGTGCAAACGGTTGGAATGGTGCGCCTGTTGTGAAGTTGACAACACCCGGATACACAGCAGCCGTGAAGAGCGGCGACCAATATTGCCCAAAGAGCAGCTCGTGCTCGGTCCAAGCCAGCTTCACGAATGCATGGCGAAGGCGAAATTCACTCACGTCCGAGTTAATTGCGCCGAAGAAGTCCGATTCGATGACACCGGAAAGGGCTGCCCCAAGTACTTCCGTGCCTGAACCAGCAACTTTAAGGCGCGATTGGAATGCGGCAAAAAGCAGGTTGTTGGTCCCGTTAAGGTCTTGTCCCGATGTAGCATCGATGTTTTCGGGGAGTGGGAAAAGTGCGAACTGCCCTTCACGGACTTGAGCAACTTGACGGGTGTCGTAAATATTCTCGGCTTTGACAAACCCGCTAAGCTTCAGCTCTTGCGCGGCTGTCGTAGTGGCGACGAGTGGCAACAATACAAACGCTACGAGCGTAAGTACGGTCAAACGTTTCCAAAACGCACCGATGGATTGAACATGCATTGCGTGTACCTCCTGAGGTGTTGGGTTAAACGGTGATCGCGGTGGCAGCGCGTTTCATGCAGGATGCACGCTGCACCGTTGCGGTTGAAAACGGGGGCCTTTCAGCGGGGTACGGCCAAATACTTTTCGCTGGAAGGCCCCTTTGTTTTCGATCTATTGGATTGAGTGAGTTCGAAATGGTGGGTTTCACCGGGGGCTTTGTCGGTTCCTGATCTTTGATGTGCGTTTATCAGGAACCACCGACGCTTTATTGGTCTTTGCCCATTCGGTGAGCGATTAAATCTTCCACAACTGTTGGATCTGCTAAAGTCGAGACATCGCCGAGTTGGTCGTGTTCTCCCGCAGCGATCTTACGCAGGATTCGGCGCATAATTTTGCCTGAACGCGTCTTCGGCAGTGCACGCGTAAAGTGGATGACATCAGGCTTAGCGATTGGGCCGATCTCGTGGCGTACGTGCTTGATGAGTGCTTGACGCATCTCTTCGTTGTGCTCCTCGCCTTCATTGATCGTAACATAGCAATAGATGCCTTGTCCTTTGATGTCGTGCGGGTATCCAACAACGGCAGCTTCTGCGACGCTGTAGAAGTGGACCAATGCGCTTTCGATCTCAGCAGTGCCCATTCGGTGCCCCGAGACATTGAGCACGTCATCGATGCGGCCAGTTATCCAGTAGTATCCATCTTCATCACGGCGGCAGCCGTCGCCAGTAAAGTACTTGCCTTCGTAGTTCGAGAAGTACGCATTCACAAAGCGCTCATGGTTGTTATAAATCGTGCGAGCTTGGCTGGGCCATGAATCCGTGACGACCAAAATTCCACTTGTCGCGCCTTCCAGCACATTGCCCTCGTTATCTACGACTTGAGGCTTGATACCGAAGAAAGGCTTCGTAGCACTACCTGGCTTTTGTGCAATTGCGCCGGGCAGGGGCGAAATCATGACGCCACCTGTTTCCGTTTGCCACCACGTATCTACAATCGGGCAGCGCTCTTCGCCAACCACGCGGTGGTACCACTCCCATGCCGCAGGGTTGATGGGTTCGCCCACCGAGCCGAGGAGGCGGAGCGAGGAACGGTCGTACTTCGTCACAAACTCGTCGCCTTTCGCCATCAGTGCGCGGATGGCCGTTGGGGCCGTGTAGAATTGGTTGACTTTGTGCCGTTCGACGACGTCCCAGAACCGCCCGGCGTCGGGGAAGGTGGGGACGCCTTCGAAGAAGACTTGCGTGGCGCCGTTTGCTAGCGGACCGTACACCATGTACGAATGGCCGGTGATCCAGCCCACATCGGCGGTGCACCAGAACACGTCGCCGTCGTGGTAATCGAAGATGTACTGATGGGTGAGCGAGGTGTACACCATATAGCCGCCTGTCGTGTGGACAACACCTTTCGGGGTACCTGTGGAGCCAGAGG
>CAYYHN010000847.1:0-2399 GCA_964471245.1 uncultured Rhodothermaceae bacterium
ATCAGCAGATTGTGGGGCTGAACAACGAGCAAAACATCTCCAACGTGTTTACGGTATGGGCACCGGTGCCGGACAATGCGCCCATTCCCGAAGCGCATCACTACATCGTTGGCGTCCAGCAGCGGTTGCTGCCGGGCGTTGAACTAGGTGTCGAGGCCTATCATAAGGAACTCTTCAATATCGCGTTTCCGCGCTTGAGCAACTTGCTAGGTGGAGCCGTTGCGTTCAACCTGACGGACGGTGTGGCGCAAGGTATCGATGTACAGCTGGAAGTCATTCGCTCTGCTGTCTATGCAAACCTGACGTATAGCCTAGGCTTTGTAGAGTACGAGACAAAGCGCGAACTGCCCTTTCGAGGCTTCGATCGGCAAGACCAACTAGGGTTTCAGGAAAATGTAGCTACGTTTAATCCTCCACATGATCGGCGTCATCAGCTGGGTGCGTTAATGCAAGTCGCTCGTGGACCGTATCGGTTTAATGTACGCTGGCAGTTTGGCACAGGCTTGCCGTTTACGCAACTCGAAGGCTATTTCCAAGGACTACGCATCGATGAGCCTGGCGACGATAGTTACCGCACAGCTGTTGGCCCGACGTTCGTAGCACGTTCCGAGCCATATGCAGCCCGCTTACCTGCGTACCATCGCCTCGACGTCTCGGTGCGACGTGTCTTCGTATTTGAGCCCGCTACGCTCACCGTGCAAGCAGGCGTCATCAACGCTTACGACCGCGCCAACGTTTTCGACTACAACTTCTTCACGGGCAACCGTATCGATCAGTTGCCGTTGATTCCCTCGCTTGGGCTGAACATCGACCTGAACTAGATGCCGCAACCCCTCTTATCTTGGTTTCCGACGGAGCGCCCTGAGGTGCTCGCGCCGTTGTTCGGTGTGTTAATGCTGCTTAGTCTAGCTGCATGCGACAACGAACTGGTGCCGCTCACTGATGACCCTGACACCGTCTTTGGCGTCTATGGCTTCCTCGACTCGGATGCCGACACCCAGTTCGTTCGTATCTCTGCATTGCGCTCCACGATCCTTGATCTTAATGAGACTGGATCCATCGATGCAGTGGTTGAGATCACAAACCTCAGTACGGGTGCGCAGACGGTATGGCGCGATTCGCTCGTCACGCTAGATGACGGTTCGCAAGACCACCTGTTCTATGCACCTATGCGGGTCGTGCCTGGGCAGCGCTACCGCCTTGAGGTACGGCGCAGCGATGGCAAAAGCACAATAGCCGAAGTCACTATGCCAGACATACCTCAACTCGACGTGCGCGCCATCATTGCCGATCCAAGTGATACAACAGATTGGCGGCAGAGTGTCGTACTCGAAAACCTGTTTGAGGCCCCCGAGCGCGTTTCGGTGCGCTACCGTGTTGGGCGGCCGATGGATGTACCCGATACTTTAAGCATTCGTTACGAAGACAACCAGATTCGCGAAATCCGTTCGGGTTGGCTCGTCGAAGTACTCTATCAGCGGGATCGGCGTTCGATTTTGCGCCAACTTAGTCGCGGCTTAACGGACTCCACTGTCGTGTTTTATGGGCTCGAACTTGAAGTTCGTCTGCCTAGTCCAGAGTGGGAGGCAACCTTTGGCATCAACATCGAAGGCGGTTTGGGCTTCTTCGGGGCCGTCACCAATGCATTGATTCCGTGGGAACTGACGCCCGAGGAAATCAAACTTATCGGGTTTTCCAGCGCAGGATCGTAATGTACTCTACTCCGTCTCTACCACGCACAGCATTCCTTCATTTGCGAGCGTTACCAGTATTTCTGCTGATTCAGGCACGGCGAAATAAGGGGTAAGTGTGTCGGCATTGAGTATCGTAGTCCCCGTAAGTAGTGGCGCGAGAGCAGCGTTTGCAGCTGATAGCGGATAGGCTTCACCGGATACAAAGAGCGTAACACGGCTGTCCTCATGGCGGATGAAGGCATAGTCGGCAGTAGCACTACGCTGGAGTGTTTGGCCACGGCCGAGTGCGCGTTGGAGGGCAGCAGATGTCCATTCGTGTATCGGCGCTTCGCCAAAGAAGCCCCGCTTTGGTTCAGTAATGAAGCGCCCAAACCATGCATCTAGCGCATCATCATCGGTTAGCAAGCTGCGTAGCGTCGAACGGATTGTAGCCAGGGCAGCAGGGGCGATCTCGCCGGGGTCTGTTTGGCAGGTGAGGTCAGGGTCGCTGTAGCGCGCGAGTGGGTTGAGTTGACGGGTCAGGTGGTCCAGTAAGCCAGTAGCAAGATCTACATGGCTCGGTGCACGCAGGCCTACCGACAGCGTCATGCAATCGTCGAGTGCGACGCCGAAGTGAGGGATGCGTGGCGGGAGGTAGAGCATGTCGCCGGGATTGAGAACCCACTCGGCGTCTGGTTCAAAGTCGGCGAGCACACTCACGTCGAG
>CAYYHN010000848.1:0-2399 GCA_964471245.1 uncultured Rhodothermaceae bacterium
CTATAAAAAACGACTCAAAGCCGGGAGGTGTTCATTGCCGTTGCAGCCGGAACGGATCAAGGCTGGACGGTGACCAGAAGGTATACCGTTGACCGTTGGCATAGGTCCACGTTTCTTGTACGCCGCCCGTGGGTGGGGTCGTGCGTTCAATCCGCGAAGGTTCGCCGTAGCGGATGAAAATATCTGCTTGATCGGTGCGCAGGCCGTCGGGGCCAACGAGCCCACCGGTGCGGAAACGCATCGCGGCAGCATCGACTCGTTGGTAGTATTCCGCCATCAATTCGTTGTAGACGGTGCCGGGCGTCGGGTCGTGCTCTGCCCAAAAGGCTGCAAGGCGCGCGGCGCGATTGCTTTTGCGACCACGGAGCATAGGCTTCCATGTGTCCTCGGGCAACATAAAACGCAGCGTCTGGATCGCAACGCCTGCATCGTAGAGCGAAAGCGGCATGTTGCGCCAGTGGGTGCGCAAGCAATACGAAGCGGGGGCGACCTCTACAGCGGCGTTAAGATCCGTAACGCTGAGAAGCCATATGCCATCGGCAAGTGTTTCGGTTCCAAGACTGAGTAATACGCTCGGAACTGCCGAAGAGTCGGGGGCAAGGTTGACGTGAATGGAGCCATTGGGTTGCGGTTGCATCGAAGCCGCGACGTAAGCCCTGCTGTGGTGTTCATCATATACCGTCGCTTCTTCAGGTAAGTCCGTAAGCAACTCGGCGACTGGGGGCGGACACACCATCGATGCGGGCAATTTCCGGAGTCGCACACGTACGGAGTCTGCATCGCTGAGGGGTACCAAGAGCGTCGTTGGTGAACCATAGGGCAGTGCGCCACCAGTGTTGGCTAAGGTGAATGCTTCAGCGGAGCCGGTATCGCCGAGCATGATAAGTGGAGCAACACGGCCCGTCGTGAATGCACCGCGTCGGGCATGTTTTCCAAGGCCTTCGTCTACGGTCAAGCGATAGCGCGTGGCATTCGGTGTATCTGCAAACGCGATGATTCCCTGCACATCGGTCGTTGCATCCTGTGTCGCATCAAACGTATCGACGCGATGGGATTGTGTCCACGATTCCACCGCTAGTGTGGTGCCGTTCGCATCAAGGAGCGTCGCGGTGACGGTTACCGTTGTCTCGAAACCATCTGGCGCTGGAGGCTGGGTTTTCAGGAAGACCAGCGATGCATTCGGGATCCGAAATGCTATATGGATGTGCGTTGTGGTGTCTGATGGCACACGCACCATTTCATGGTAGAGCGTCGGACGCTGGACGTTTGCCGCGAGGTCGAGGTACGATTGCGCGGCCACGGGCCATGTACAGAGCATCGCGAGAATTAATGCAACGACCGGATTACGCCAACTGCGCTTATGCTGCGTGATTCCCCTCAATTCATCACCCTCACTTCTTCTTCGGGTCTGCGTAGTCCGAGAGAAACGTCGCCAGCAGCCGCACGCCGAAGCCTGTTCCGCCGATGGGGCGGTAGGGCTGGGCCGCGAGCAAATAGGCAGTGCCTGCAATATCGAGGTGGATCCATGGATAGTCGGTGAAGTGCTCCAAGAATTTACCCGCTGTGATTGATCCCGCGGGGCGACCGCCAATGTTTTTCAGGTCGGCGACATTGCTTTTAAGCTGCTCCTTGTATACCGCAAACATAGGGAGACGGTGCACGCGGTCACCACTGCGGCGACCTGCGTCTTCCATTGCATCGAGGCGCGTGGTTGCATTCTCATCCTCATTGGTCATCACAGCCGCGACTTTATTGCCAAGTGCAATCACCGCTGCGCCTGTGAGCGTTGCCGCATCGATGACCAACTCAGGGCGGTAGGTTTTAGCATATGAGAGTGCATCCGCTAAAATCATGCGGCCTTCGGCGTCGGTGTTCAGGACCTCGACGGTTGCGCCCGAGTGCATTTTGATAACATCGCCAGGCACGTAGGCATTTTGGCCAGGGCGGTTGTCGGTAGCGGGGATAAGGGCGACGACATAGAGCGGCAGTGCTAGCCGCGCGACGGCTTCCATCGTCCCGATGATGGCTGCGGCTCCGCCCATGTCGGACTTCATCGCATCCATCGATCCTTTGGTTTCTTTCAGCGAGAGGCCGCCGGTATCGTAGACCACGCCTTTGCCGACGAGGACAATGGGGCGGGTGTTGAGTGCGTTTTCGGGCTGCCACGTCATCACCGTAAACGTCGGTGGTTCCACGCTGCCGAGGTTTACGGCGAGCAGGCCGCCCATGCCTTCGGCTTCGATCAGCCCCTTGTCCCACACACTCACGTCGTAGCCATGCTTTTTGCCTGCCCGCTCAATGCTGCGCGCTAGCTTGGTCGCCGTCTTGTCGTTGGGCGACTGGTTGACGAGGTCGCGGGCGGAGCAGGTGGCCTCGGCAAGGATCCGACCACGCTCACT
>CAYYHN010000849.1:0-2392 GCA_964471245.1 uncultured Rhodothermaceae bacterium
CTATCTTCGAGGCTGCTTCTGCCTATTTGCCGCTTGGACGTTGCGCCTGCATGCACATTGCCGTTTTCTATCAGTACTACATCTCGTACGACTTTCCGGGGCCCTGCCGGCATTACACCTTCGTGCGCGAGTGGGCGAAGCGGCATCAGGTCACGGTTATCGCCTCCAATGCGTGGGCGCATCGTCGGATAACAGATGCATGGCCGCTGGCTCCGCCGGGTGTAACCGTGCATGCGCTCGATGTGCCGTACGACAACCGCATGCGCATCGTCCAGCGCGTGCGCGCTTTTCAGCGGTATGCTACCGGCAGCATCCTACGTGGTCTACGCATTCCCAAACCCGATATCGTTTTCGGTTCCTCGACGCCGCTGACAGCCGCGTGGGCTGCCGCCCAAGTGGCCCGGATACGACGCGTGCCATGGATCTTCGAAGTCCGCGACCTCTGGCCCGATTTTCCTATACAAATGGGCGCCCTGCAGAATCCGTGGCTCCAACGTCGCCTCTATGCCATGGAGCGCAAGCTCTACCAGCAAGCGGCACACGTCATCCCGCTCTCGCCGGATATGGCTGACCACGTCCGCCAACACGGCATCGTTGATGGGCGCATTACGACCGTGCTGCACGGCACCGACTTTCCGTTAATCGATGCGATCTCTGATGCAGACATAGCTGCCCTTGATGCGAAGTGGGACCTTGCAGGAAAACAAGTCGTCCTTTATGGAGGCACGTACGGCCGCGCCAACGCCATTCCCACGCTCCTCGCAGCAGCCGAACACATGGCTGAACACGAGCAGATCCGGTTCGTCTTCATCGGCGATGGGCATTACGCCGAGCGTGTCCGCGCAGTAGCCGAACGGTTGCCCACGGTGCTAGCCGTGCCGCCACAGCCGCACCCAGCCATGCTTGCGTGGTTTCGCCGCGCCGATCTTGCGCTTGTGCCCTTTATCGACCTGCCCGTGTTGGCTGCAAATTCGCCCGCCAAGTTGTACGATAGCTTAGGCGTTGGGACGCCAGTCATCGTGACAAATCCCGGCTGGACGAAGGCGTTTGTTGAGCGATACCGCTGTGGCTGGTATGTGCCCCCCGAAGATCCGGAGGCAATGGCTGCACAAGTGGCCACATGCCTAGCCGATCCTGCGGAATTAGTCGAGGCGGGGCGTCGGGGAGAAGCGGTTGCGCGTGCGCAGTTTTCGCGGGTTGAGATGGCGCGCACCCTCGAAGCGTTGATGGTGCGCAGTGTCGAGGAAGTAGGGTGAAACGAAAAAGCCTCCCGAATGGGAGGCTTTCGAACCTGACGAGCAGGTTCACATCTTGGTGCGCAGCCCGGTGCTACATGGATCGAAGAGACGTGTCGTGATCCGAAGAGCTGTCTTAGGGCAACAGGCTGGCGAGACGTGGCAACAGGTGCGGTTCGCTTACAGGGCGAGCACGCTGTTTTCGCTGAAGTATTCGGTCGGCGTGGTGCCGTCAGCAGCTTCGTCGTTGGCCCAGTTGGCGCCGTCGAGGAAGTAGCGGAATTCATACTCGGCGTCGTTTTCCAGCGTGAGGGCTGTTTTCCACGTGCCTTTCTTGAGAAGCTTCATTGGGTTGGCTTCAGGGTTCCACTCGTTGAAGTTACCGACAACGGCGACGCTGTCAGCGGCAATATCGCCGGGCAGTTCAAACGTCACACGGGTCGTGTTGCCTTTAGCGTTAACTTTTTTCGTGATCATTGTATCGTTTCAGTCTGTATGTTCGGGTTGAAGCGGGTGAGCTTCGATGCGTTGTTACATCATGCACCCTAAACGCGCAAATGTAACATTTAAGCGAAGTTACTACGCGCGCGTATAGAAAGAAAACCATACACTATTGGCAGCGCTTTTCGTTACAAAAAGATGATCATTCCTCCACTTGTCCTTCAAGAAAAGCCCTTCTTGATGGTTTCTAGGGCATACCTGATGGTCTTTAGCTGAAGCTGCATGAGCGTCGCGAGCGGGACGGGCGTGATGCCAAACGTTTTGAGTTCTGCTGCGATGCTGTGTCCTTTTCCAGCATGTAGCACCAACTCTGGGAGCTGTTTGCGAAACGCCGCATGCTGCGATGCTTCGCCCGGTCCGTCGTTAGGATTGCGGGCGATGGTAAACAGCGGCAACTCCGTGACGAGGCACAACGGGTCGCCGCCGAGGCTGCGGACATATTCCATCGAACTGCTGTGGAACAGCGCTGCCATCGCTTCGTCGCCCTTGGCGCGGAAGTAGGTACGCATCGCTTCACCTTCGGGCGTGGTCGTGAAACCTGGCTCGATGTAGAAGAAGCCTTTCTCGCCTTTGCGGTTGTGGTCGTGTAAATGGAATCCTACAGCGCGTGCGGAGGCTGCAAAGGCATCCCGGAGCGGCTGCGTCCGGAACGTCCA
>CAYYHN010000850.1:0-2389 GCA_964471245.1 uncultured Rhodothermaceae bacterium
GCTGGGATAACCCAGCGCCCATGCCCAGTGGCTTCCGAAGACGCCGTGCAGCAAAATGGCAACGGGTAGGTTGTAGGCCTCCGGTGTGTTCGGGACGAAAACGGTGAGGTCGCCACGGCCGCCGAGGTGGCTGCTGTACACGGTGACGAATTGCAAGTCTCCACGTTGAGCAGCGGCAAGCGTGTCTTGAGTAATCATTATTAACTAATGGCAGTGGGAAAAACGAGGAGATGTAATAACAGGGTAGGTCATTTTGACCTTGATGTGTAGGTAAGTGTAGGGTTTCCCCTACATTCGGTCAAATTAGCAACAATTAACCTTTCATTGGACCTTGCCTCTTACGAAGCGCTTCCGCATCTTGCGGCTAAGCCGCTACCTAGTGGCCCTGCCTTACCACACCGCTTCTGCTCCGCCTGCTTATGCCCCAACTGGTACGATTCCTACCCGTTGCATTCTTGCTCCTTTTCGTTTCGGTACTCCCCACGTTTGCTCAATCGGGCAAGATCTCTGGGCGTGCCACGGATGCGGCTTCCGGCGAGCCGCTGCCTGGCGTCAACGTGCTGATTCAAGGTACGCTGCAAGGCTCTATTACCGATCTTGACGGGTACTACGTGATCCTAAATGTGTCGCCGGGGACGTATACGATCCAAGCCTCTTACATCGGTTTTGCGACGCAGAATATTCAGGAAGTCCGCGTCAACATCGACCAGACGACGACGCTCGACCTTGCCATGCGTGAGGAGGTCATCGCGGGTGAGGAGGTGGTCATCACGGCCGAGCGACCCGTGGTGCAGGCCGATGTCGCCAACAGTCAGCTCAACGTGTCGTCCGAGCAGATTGAGGCGCTGCCCGTTTCCTCCGTGTCCAGCGTGGTTGGTTTGCAAGCCGGGGTGCAGGGGCTGACCGTGCGTGGTAGCAGTTCGACGCAGTTGGCCTTTCAAGTAAACGGCCTGACGCTGCGCGACGAACGCAACAACACACCGTATACCGCCATTAGCCTGACGTCTGTGGAAGAAGTGCAGGTGCAGACGGGCGGTTTTAATGCCGAATATGGCAACGTGCGGTCTGGTGTCATCAACGTCGTCACCAAGGAGGGCCGGCGCGATCAATACGAAGTTGATGCGATCATCCGCTACAGCCCGTCCGCGCAAAAGCACTTCGGCGCCAACGCCAACGACCTTGATAGCTATTGGATTCGCCCGTTCATTGATCCTGATGTAGCCTTTACGGGGACAGAAAACGGGGCGTGGGACCAGTACCTCCAGCGCCAGTATCCCGAATTCGAAGGCTGGGTAGCCGTTTCGGAAGGCCTCTTGGCCGATGGCGACCCCTCAAACGACCTAACACCGGACGCACTCCAGCAAGCTTTCCTGTGGCAGCACCGCAAGGCATTCGAGATCACCGAGCCGGACTACAATATCGACATCGGCATCGGTGGTCCCGTGCCGGGTGGCGAGCGGTTGGGCAACTTGCGTTTCTTTGCCTCGTTCAGGCGCGATCAGGACATGTACATGATCCCGCTGCACACCGACCGTTTTGAAGACCAAAGTGGTCACCTCAAGTTGACCGCCGACCTTGGAATTGGCAAGAAGCTTTCCGTCGAAGGGCTCTTTGGGCAAGTAGATGGGACCGCCAGCAGCCGTGGTGGGCAGCCGGGCGTCTTCCGGTCGCCGTTCAGCATTGCGAGCCAGATGAGCCGCGTCAGCTTCATCGACACGCGCATCTTCTCGACGGACTACTGGACACCGACGACGATCAAGCGGAACATGTTCGGGGCCAAGTTCACGCACGCGGTCAACCAGAACACGTTCTATGAAATACAGGCAAGCCGCTTCCAGTCGAACTACGACTCGAACCCCGGTCCTTTGCGTGACGAAACCCCCGTGGTCTTCTTCGGTGGCGTCGGCTTCGACGAGGCACCGTTCGGTTTCCAGCCAGCACCGACGTTTGGCGTGGACGGCATGCGGACCGGCGTCGGGATGAGCAACGCGCGCGATACCAGTAAGGTGACGGTCTACACGCTGCGTGCCGACGTGACGAGTCAATTGAATCGGTTCATGCAAGTCAAGAGCGGCATCGAGTACAACGGGACCGACTCGCAGGTTAACTACGGGCAGTTCGACGCCTTCCTGCCGTCGAGCAACTCGCAGTCGCAGTGGGATGAGTTTCCCGTCCGTGCTGCCGCCTACGCGCAGACGAAGCTCGAATTTCAGGGCATGATCGCGAACCTTGGGCTGCGTCTGGATTACTTCAACGCGCGAAATGATTGGTTCACGTTCGATGAGCCCTTTTCGCCTGCGTTCTCCGCCGCGCAGTCATCGCGTATTGACTCCTTGTTGACTCGGGAATCGTCTGACCACATTGTGACGCTCAGTCCACGTCTCGGCGT
>CAYYHN010000851.1:0-2385 GCA_964471245.1 uncultured Rhodothermaceae bacterium
CCTCTTCTACATAGCCCGGACCTTCAAAGTAGCCTGCATAGGTCTCACCTTTGCCATAGACCCCGTATGGGCCTTCACCATAAACACCACGTCCCTCATCCGATTCCAAAGCGAATCCTGAGACGCCAAACGTCAGGCCTTCAGTCGTATCGGCAACGCCGTAGACGCCGAAGCGTGGACCGATGCCAAAGACACCGTAGCCTTCCGGCGAGCGCGTCACGCCATAAACGCCCGCAACGCCTTCTCCGTCTTCTGAGCGAGAATTACCGTAAACGCCGTAGATATCGGCCCAGCCATAGACCCCATAGGTTGGGGCATTCCCTTGCACGCCGCGCCCATCGGCTGAGATCGCTTCGCCAAATACGCCGTGGCTACGCCCGGTCGGCGCAAACGCAAAGCCTTGCACCCCGAAAGCCGGTGATGTTCCGTAGACTCCGCTTCCAGCATAGGAGCCTGTTATCCCATAGACACCGAAGTTCTGACCTGATGGCGATAAAGCCTGTCCAAAGACGCCTGCACCATCGACCGATTCGGATTCGCCCGCTACGCCATGCGTGAATGTCGAAGGAGCCGTAGCAAGGCCACGTATCCCGACATTCGGAGCTTGGCCGAGTATGCCAAACCCATCTTCGGACAGCGCTTCGCCATAAATCCCGTGGCTAAAACCAGATCGGAGTGAAGCAATCCCGGTTACACCCGCAGAGGGAGCCGTTCCAAACACGCCCCAACCATTCGGCGATGCTGCGATGCCATATACGCCATACGTTTGTCCAGAAAGCGCATTTGACCAGCCGTAGACACCAAAACCTGTAACGGACCGCGTCAGACCAAAGACGCCGTAGTTCATGCCCGTCGTCGAAGAAGCAAAGCCAAACACGCCTCGGCCATCTTCGGCATCCGTTTCTCCTACAACAGCTTCGCCATCTTGGTCACCATTGTCGTCGTTGCAGTCGTCCCCTGTACATGGAATATCTGTGAGCGACAGCACAATGCGATTCTCTTCTTCATCGACTTGGATGCCTTGCCCACCGACGACTTCGACATGATCTGTCAAGCCATTTAGGGAACGCACTGCGACGTCATCGGGGAAGTTCTGTGCGACGAGGCTGTAGGGTGTAGCCGAGAGGGCAATCCGCTCGGATTCAGCTTGTCCGTCTACCTCGATGGTGAGGAAGTAGGGCTGGTCAAATGGCAAATCAAGCGGGTTTTGGGTCCCCATTAGGATCGAGAAGAATCCGCCCGTAGCAACGACTTCGTGTGATTCTTCCCAAATAGCTGCCGCACCCGCTTCGCCTGTGTACAAGCGAAAGACGATCGGATAGGACCCATCGACTAAGGGCGCACCTTGATCGTCTACGACAAAGCCTTGGTAGCTCATTGTTTGCGGCACCTGCGCTTCCGTACTGGATGCCACTATGCAAAGCCATAGCAGTGCGATGACTATGCGAACGCATGTAGGTGACCAGATGCGCTGTTCGTTTGGGGCTCCAGTGCGGAGCACAGGACGGTTCAGCATGCTATTTCATCAACGTCATGGACCCGACAAGCACTTTCGTATCCGTGGCAGTCTGTGCGATGAGCCGGTAGAAGTACATACCTGAAGCAAGATTCGCAGCGCTTACTTGCACAGTTTTGTTGGCACCAGCCGTGAACGTGCGCGGCGGCACACTCATCACTTCTCGCCCAAGCATGTCGACGATTTGAATGCGCACCTCAGCAGGCTGAGGTAGATCAAATTGGATGGTCGTAGACGGGTTAAAGGGGTTTGGATAGTTGCCGTCGAGCGCAAACGTTGTGGGTACTTCGGTGGTCTCGCTGGACGTACTAATCACCCCAAACGGCGTACGCGTCGTCTCGTTGATGGCTCCTTCGCCATCGAAGAAGGGACGCTGGTTCAAGGTAATCCAATCAAAGGTCAACTCAACAAACTTCCGCGGATCATTAATAGGTGTTGGCCCCGCCATCGCGATCGAGATTTGGCCTGTCGGGGTCACGGCATGCTCAATCACCCATCCAAAGGGCAGGTTCGCTTGCAATGATCGGAACCGCACAACCCCCGGGTCGACTTGGGCACGCATCTCAATCGCAAAAACATCGCGCACGTTCCCAACGAGTTCGACGGGGACGATGATCGTTTGATTCAACGTGTCAGTGTCAGGCGCATCCCAAGCTAGTTGCCCATCACCAATGACTTCGACGCTGGCTGCACAGCCCGGATCTACGTTGAAGCAGTCAATAAGCCCTGCGTCAAATTGGAGGATCTTGGCTGCATCGAAGGCTGAAAGCGCGCCACCTGTCACGTCGAGTACTTGGAGCTGTAATTGGCTAAGCGGGTCAGCTAGCAGCGCTGCGTTTCCAACGATGTATTGCAAGAGCAAGCGCGCA
>CAYYHN010000852.1:0-2384 GCA_964471245.1 uncultured Rhodothermaceae bacterium
CATCGGCGGCATGCTCCAACGCGTGATCCAGAAAGCTGATCAGTTCTGCGAACACGTCGCCAAACGCTAGCCCGCCCGAAGCAAACCACAATCTACAATTCACTATCCACGATCTACTATACTCAATCCACCATCCACAAAACCTACTCGTACCGGAGCGCCTTCACCGGATTCGTCGCGGCGGCACGGAAGGCTTGGTAGCTTACCGTCATCAGGGCGAGGGCGAAGGCGATGAAGCCGACGAGCACGAAGAGCAGAGGCGAAATGGCGGCTTGGTAAGCGAAGCCGTCGAGCCACGTCTGCATGGCGAAGTAGGCGATGGGGGCACCAAGGGCGAAGCCGACGAGGACGAGTCGAGCGAAGTCGGATGAGAGCAGCACGAGCACTTGTGGGACCGTTGCGCCCATGGCTTTGCGGATGCCGATCTCCTTCGTGCGTTGTTGCGCCGTGAAGGCTGCTAAGCCGAAGAGGCCGAGGCAAGCGATCAGGATGGCGAGCGTGGCGAAGGTGGCGAAGATCTGCCCGAATCGCGCCTCGGCGAGGTAGTGCGAGGCGAAGGCATCGTCGAGGAACACGTAGTCGAGCGGCTGCTCGGCACCAAGCGTGGGCCAGAGCGCTTCGAGGTCGGCGATGGTTTGGCGCATGTTGCTCGTTTCGAGGCGCAGTGTCATGGAGCTGAACTGCTCGGGGATCACACGCAGTGCGAGCGGGCCAATGGCTTCGTGGAGCGAGCGGAAATTGAAGTCGCGCACCACGCCGATGACATTGCCTGCACGTGGCCACGCATCGTAGGCACGGCCCAACACCGCTTCGGGTTCGGCATAGCCAAGGTGTGCAACAGCGGTCTCGTTGAGAATCAGCCCGCCCGTGCCATCGGTAGGGAAGGCTTCGTCGAACGCACGACCAGCCAGCACGTCGAGGTCGAACGCCTCAATGAATGCGTAATCAACTTGCAGGACGGGCATCGACGTGCTCTGCATGGTGCCGCTGTTTGTCTCGAACGTCATGTTCCAGCCGCCATCCAGCGTGTTTTCGGCGGGAGTCGTGCCCGAGGTCGTCACGTGCGTGACCGATGGGTGACGTAGCAACTCGGCCTTGACGGCGTCCACCTGCGAGGTGATGCCGTTGTCATTGCCATAGTGGATCGTCAGCATCTGCGTCGTGCGGAAGCCGGGGTCCTGCGTGCGGACAAAGTTGAGCTGTGTGTAGACGATGGCGGTCGCGGCGATAAGAGCAACCGAGATGCCGAATTGCAGCACCACGAGGCCTTTGCGGAGCACGCGGCTGCCGCGCCCAGCATGGAAGCGTCCTTTCAGCGTGGCCACGGGGCTGAAGCCGGAGAGCACCAGCGCCGGATAGCCACCCGCCAGCATGCCCACGAACAGCAGCATCGCCACCAACATGCCGATGAACCACGGCACATCAGCCATGCCCAAGGCAAGCGGCTTGTCGACGAAGGCACTGAAGACGGGCAGCAGCACTTGCACGAGCGCTACCGCCACCACGAGCGCTGCCCCGCAAAGCAACAACGCCTCACCGAGGAACTGTCCAGCGATTTGCGGGCGCACCGCCCCCATCACCTTGCGCACACTCACCTCTTTCGCCCGTTCCGCCGACCGCGCCGTCGACATGTTGATGAAGTTGATGCAGCCAATGAGCAGAATGAACAGGCCAATAGCCCCCAGCAGGTAAAGCAACTGCACGTTGTTTGTCGGTCCCGCTTGGTTGGCGCGCTGCGAGTGCAGGTAGATGCTGGTCAGCGGTTCCAGCACAAGGTTGTATTGGTATTCAGCGTCGAGGGCTGCGTATTCGCTGCGGTTTTGCACCAGCGTATTGATGCGTGCAGCAAGCTTATCCGTGCTATGCGTTTCAGGCGCTAAGACGTATGTCCAAAAGTGATTCGACTGCCAGTTGCTGAAGATCCATCCCTCGACGAGTTCCACGGTTGGCATGCTGCCTAGGATATCGAATTGCACGTGCGAGGTCGAAGGAAGCGGGGCCATGATTCCTTTAACGACGGCTTCAACCTGTCCGCTTACTGTGACCGTCTGCCCGAGTGGGTCGCTGTCGCCGAAGTACTTGCGGGCGATTGGTTCGGTGATGACCACGCTGAACGGGTCGATCAATGCCGATGTGGGGTCGCCCCGCAGCAACTCGATGTCAAAGATGTTGAAGACGCTGGTGTCGGCAAAGAAGACGTTGTTTTCTTGGAACGACCGCTCTCCACGGGAGACCCGGAAGCTACGTCGGTGGAGGCGGACGGCTTGCAGTACTTCGGGTAACTCTGCTTCGAGCAGCGGTGCGATAGGACCGGGGCTGGCAGCCGTCGTCCGTGCGTTATCTACCCGCGACTCGACGGCTACACGATAGATGCTGTCAGCCTT
>CAYYHN010000853.1:0-2383 GCA_964471245.1 uncultured Rhodothermaceae bacterium
AACGTGCAGATTGGTTCACTGGCCGAGGCTGGTGCCGCCCTGCCCCACAATGCCGTCCTGATCGACCAAGACACCGGGCGAATCTGGTTCAACAAGAACGGTACCCTCACGCCTACCAGTGTCGGCCAAGGTGTTACAACGCCGTCCGATATCAAGGTGGTTGATTGGAATATCCCTGTTGTGGCAGCCACAACGCGGGTGGTCGAATCCATCAACTTAGGAGCGCTGCAAGATGAGACATCCGCGCTCATTCAGTTCTTCAAAAACACGGCTGCCGACGCCGACATCCAAGCGCAATCGGCTTCTACCCCGAACGAAGCCGGAGAGATCATGCGGTCACCGGTCACGGAAAACATCCAAATTGTGAAGGGCTATGTCGTGCCATCACTCACGATGTCGTCTATGGCAACGTTCCTTGTTTTCCAAGACTACCGCACTGCGCGGACGTTCGCCTTGACGCAAACAGGGGCGTACGGCGATCTGGCGTCATCAAACGCAATGCCTGAGAACGGCTTTACCTACGACGACCAAGGCGTAGGTACGCTCGTCGGCTTCTATAGCCTCAGTAATGCCGGTGTTTTCAACGCGGGCGATGGTATGCAAATCGAGTCGATGTGGCTCACCGTGGCCGGTGGAGAGGTCACGCTGAACGTAGCGCTTTACAACGGCAATTCGTCGGTATCGACAGCCACAACCGTAAAGGTTGCCGTCTACGAATAGGCCCATCTGAGGGCCACACCCAACACGCACGCCACCCCCATCAAAACCGCCTTACCGCCATGTCAGAGCACACGAACCCCGGATTCAAAGCGCCGATCATCCGCGTCTTTGATTGGATTATCCCAGCTATTCCCGCATCGAGCCGCATCGTTGACAGCATCACGCTCGGAGCGCTGGAAAGCGCCGACTGCGCGCTACTCGGCTTCTTCCCCTCCAATATGGACGACAGCCGGATCGAGAAGCTTCAATACTACGGCCACGAGATGCAGCACATGGGGCACGGGCAGCCGTGGGCCGTGGGTCCATCTACCGCCAAAGGCTACACGCTGGTCGGTAGCAACCTAAGCCCGCTCACTGCCGACGGCTTCATCCTCGCGTTTCCGGACTATGGACAGGCCCGCCGTTTTGCTGGCCCCTATCAAGGCGAGAACATCGGCCCAGTGGCTTCTCACACGAAGCTGCCCGATGGCTTCACCTACGACGACATTGGCGCGGGTGCTTTGTTCGGGTGGTATGGCCTAAGCGGTACGGGCGTGCTGGGGATCGGCGCACCGGTCCAACTCGAATCGGCATGGATCACGCAGGAGGGCGAGAACACCATCCTGCACATCGCCCTCGTCAACAACCACACCGACGCAAGCCCCAGCCATACGCTCAAGATCGGGGTCTTTGAATAGCCCCTTGTGGGCCACCAACTTCGCGCACCGCTTCCTGACACCAAGGAGAACCCTCCCATGTTACGCTTCAAGAAAATCACATTGTACGCCGCAATGATTGTACTCCTTCTGATGCCCGACACCCTCGCCAATCCAATGGGCGGCATGGGTGAACAAGCCCGCCAGATGATCGCCGCCGCCGTAGAGCGGCCTGATATTCATTTCGTTGTGATCGGAAGCGACCGGCAAGAACGTACGCAGGGTGTCAATTACACCTATCAGCCCATCAAGCGTATCCAGAGCATCCACGGACGGCCTGACCCGCTGGCGTCTTCGCTGTTCGAGCAACCGGCCTACGTGCGTGCGGGGATGGGGATCGAGGGTGTCGATGTGGTCCACGCCTTTGATTGGTCTACGATGGGTGCTGGCCTGCATCTATGCGATGAATACAGTGTGCCGATGGTGACGACGGTCCAGCTATCCTATGCCCTCATGGCTAAGGCCATCGGGGCGCAGATCACACCCGCGCAAGCCTCACTACATCAGATCAATCAAGCGCTTGAAATGCAAGGGCTCTTGGCGTCTGACGCGGTAATCCAAGTCAGCAAGAGCTACGCGATGCAGTTCAAGCCGTTCTTACACAAGACATTTGTGATCGGCAACGGTGTGGACCTCTCTGAGTGGCAGGAGGACGTTCCCGGCGTCCAGCTACCGGGCGACCGCCCCTTCAAGGTCGTCTACCTCGGACGCTACGCGGAGATGAAAGGCATCGCCGAACTCCTAGCCGCGCCGCTGCCTGATACGGTCGATCTGGTGTTCATCGGTGGTCCGCGTGGCTCCGAGGTGTCGCTACACCAACAGGTCATGGAACGGGCGCAAGCTGACGAGCAAGTCCACTACCTCGGCCCCCAATATGGCGCGGAAAAAGTGGCGCTCTTGCGTGCTGCTGACGCTGTGGTGATGCCGTCCCTGCATGAGCCCTTCGGCATCGTAGCGCTCGAAGCACT
>CAYYHN010000854.1:0-2377 GCA_964471245.1 uncultured Rhodothermaceae bacterium
GCTCGGAGAGTTCCAGAGCAGCCAAGGCGGAAACGGGCTTCCCCAACGCCGCGATGCTGGATGTGTGTACCAAGCGTTCGACACCGGCTTGCAGGGCCGCATTGACGACATGCGCCGTGCCTTGGACATTGATGCGCCGCAGCTTTGCCCAGTCGCGCTTGCCGTGCATGCTGATGTAGCCCGCGACATGAAATATCACGGCGATGCTATCCATCGCAGGTGCAAGCGATTCTGGGTTGGTCACGTCACCATGCACGTGTTCCACATCCTGCAACAGGTCAGCTAGGAGACGAAGATCCGAGGTCGCACGGGTGAGGATCCGTACGCGATGCCCGGCTTCGAGGGCATGACGCGTCAATGCTGCGCCGACCATGCCGTTGGCTCCGGTGATGAGGACGTGCATGGTGGTGTGTGGCAAATGGGAAGGAACGTCGCGTTGCGTCGTGGCCTATAGGGAAATCAGCGTGTCAGGCGTCGTATTCAATCAGCAGGTCATTCTTGCCTACGGCATCGCCGGGTGCGACATGAATGGCTTTGATGGTCGTAGCACTGCTGGCGCGAATTTCGTTTTCCATTTTCATCGCTTCCAGTACCATCAGGCCATCGCCTTCGGCCACCTGCTGCCCTGCTTCTACCATGATTTTGAGCACGAGGCCTGGCATGGGGGCGCGGAGTTCGGTTTCGGCGGCATTGCTCCCGCTATCGATGCCGTATTTCTCCAGCAAGAGCGCCTTGCTGTCTTTCACCAGCACCTTGTATTGCCGATGTCCAATCGTCACAAGCACTTCGCCGGGCTTGGCACCCGCTTCAAAGCCTGCTGCTACGCTGCGCCCATCAACGATGAGCGACATGTAGCCGTCGTGGACCTTTGCGGTGGACCAGTCTACAGTCGTGCCGTCGATGGTGGCCGTATTCGTACCGATTCCGAGTTCGTATGCCGTGTCGCCGATGACAGCTTTATAAGATTCCATAGGAGTCGTGCTCGTCGAAGTGACGGGGGCGCGTACGCTTGGGGCAGAACAAACAACTGCCCGTATGGGTAAGCGATCCCCAGAACAGGGTAATGCGGCGGGAAGTAAACGACGCAAGTTGTGTCCAACTTCCGTCAGTGTGGATGTGTGGGTGTTGGAACGTTTGGGGGATACACCGTAGTGCTACATCCATCCACCCGAACACCCATACAACCGAGCCGCGATCAATAAGCGCGACTTGGTTTAGATAGTACTAGCCCGCCTGCTTCGTTGCAACCAATACGGCAGCGAAGAATACGCGAATCACTGAAACACGTCTTTCTCCGAGTTACATGGCCCAGCCACTGACGCCTGAGTTGCTACTATATGCTTACCAGCAAGGCGTTTTCCCGATGGCTGATCCCGATGAAGACAACGCCATCTATTGGTATCGTCCCGATCCACGCGCCATCATCCCGCTCAACGTCTTTCGGGTATCAAAGAATCTTGCGAAAACCGTGCGACGGGGTGTGTTCGACGTCACATACGATCAGGCATTTGAGACCGTCATGCGGGCCTGTGCCAATCGGGATACGACGTGGATCTCTGATGAGATCGTTGCCGTATATACCGAACTGCACCAGATGGGCTGTGCCCATGCCGTGGCTTGTTGGAAGGATGGCGAACTCGTCGGCGGCTTGTATGGTGTAGCGCTCGGTGGAGCCTTTTTTGGCGAGTCGATGTTTCATCGCGTACGCGATGCCTCGAAAGTAGCCTTGGTACATCTTGTGGAGCACCTACGGGCACGTGGGTACGTGCTGCTCGACATACAATTTAGTACGCCCCACCTCGAACAATTCGGCTGCATCGAAATCCCAGCCGATGACTACGAGATGCGCTTACAGGAAGCGCTGATGTTAGCTGTCACTTGGTAATTGGATCTATGATGTATAACCTAAGAACACATCACAAGTCTTCTTCGTGGGTGCTTCATGCAACACTTTTGCTTCTTCTCGGGGGAGAGTTTGGCTGTGCAGAACGGCCCGACGCACAAGCGCAGCAGCCTTTGCCAACTGTCCACGCCGTCGTCGTTCCCGATTCCGCCACACAAGCCCGCTTCGATGAGGTGATGCATCATGCCCGTGAAGCCCATTGGCACACCCTCCCCATGGGGCAGATCATGCAAGCTGTCGGGATGCAATTTTTAGGCACGCCATACGAAGGCTTTACGCTTGATGAGCCCGAAGAAGAGACGTTGCTCACTTCGTTGGAGACGTTCGACTGTGTCCTGCTCGTTGAGACAGCATTGGCGTTGGCATGGGGAATTTCCGTCCAAGACTACAGCTACACGACGTTCCAAAACCACATCCAAGCAATGCGGTACCGCGATGGATGTGGTTTTGGAACGTCGTGAGGGAAAGAGTGTA
>CAYYHN010000855.1:0-2374 GCA_964471245.1 uncultured Rhodothermaceae bacterium
CTACCCGAACTCGGTCAGTTCTGCCAACGCGTCGGGTGCGAACGCGTCGTCTGCTCGGCCTTTGCTGCCGAAGAAGGGGCGCTAGCCACAGCCGCCGACGCCCTGCGCCGCGCCGGAGACGCCCTCGGTCGCTTCGGCATCACGCTCGCCGTCCTCAACGAATTCGACACCACTTGTCCCACTGCCGCCGACTTGGCCGAGTTGCTGATGCAAGTCGACCACGACCACGTGCTGGCCGCATGGAGCCCCGCAACGGCCTACCAAGCGGATGAAGAACCCGAAGACGGCATGCTTGCGCTCACCGGCAGCCTCGCCCTCGTCCGCTGCGCCGATGGTCAACGTGCGCAAGGCGGATGGACGCCAGCCGTACTTGGCGACGGCGAACTCGGCTGGCGTGCCCTGCTGGCCGACTTGCACGCGCAAGGTTACGACGGGCCGCTCAGCCTCGAACTGGAGTCGGTCGCTGGCCTCAAAATGCCTATCCAAGGCGGACGTGCCACCGCAAACTTGGTGCAGATGATACGTGCGGCGAAGCGCTAAAAGCGAATGCCCGCAAGGAATAGCACGGCGCGGTTTTCGAGGGTACGGTTTAGGCCTTCTTCGCGTAGGTTGGTAAAGCTGCGCGTGCTGCGGATCTCGAACGTGAGACGTGTGACGTTGACGGGGACCTCGATGCCAACGCCGAAAACGAGGCCGCGGTCTTGGTCATCGGCTAGGTCGATGGGGTTCGAGTCTTCGATGCTGCCGCCCCTGGCTTGGAAAGTAACCGTGGCGTCTTGGTTGAAACTCAACGACGGGCCGATAAACGCCATCGGGTAGATGCTGCGGAAGCGTTCGAGGCGGTAGGTGAGGAGCAGGGGCACTTCGACGTAGGCAAGATCAAAGGTACCTTGGATGGGCGTGGTTTCCAGCAGACTGTTGCCCTCGCCACCCTTGATCACATAAAGTACCTCGGCGTGCACCATGAAGCCATTGCCGAAATCGTAGCCAAAGCCTGCGCCGCCCGTCATCCTCGAAATCGAGTCGAACGACTCGCCGATGATGGTGAGGCCCTCGAAGGCGCTGTTGGAAACGCCACCTTTCACGACGCGGGTGAAGCGTTGGGGATGTAGGAAAGCCGGTGCAAGGACGAGCACGAGCGCAAAGGCGGTAGCACGGAAGCGAAGCATGGCATTGTGTGGCTTGGCGATGTGGGCAGGCTAAGGTTATGGCAAAAAAAGAAATGGATGGTATAGACTGGATTAGGCTTAGTGCACGAAATCGAGCCCCAAAGGCTAACAGCCAATAGCCAACGGCCGCAGCGCTCAGCAACTACGTGCCCGAATTTTGTCATCGTTTTTGAGCGCTGCTGTAAGGTACGTCGTGGGGCTACGGTGTGCTATGCCGTAGCGGTGGAGTGGTGCTGGCACGCGGCTCATCGGTTGCGGAGCGCCGTTGTGCGGTGCCTGAAGATTCGACGGAATGCCGCAGGTGGCCTTCGATTGACGCCGCAAATCGCTATCTTGGCCCGCCGCTAACCCTTCACGTTACCCAATGCCGCGCCGCTATGGCCATCACTGCCGACGAAGTACACTACATCGCCCGTCTCGCTCGTTTACGTCTTGACGACGACGCTGTCGAAAAGATGGCGCAGCAGATGAGTCAGATGCTCGACTACGTCGACCAACTGCGGCAGGTCGACACCGAAGGCGTCCCACCAATGGCGCACGTTCTCGACCTCACCAACGTTACACGCCCCGATGTCGTGCAGCAACGCATCAGTCACGACGACGCACTGCGCAACGCGCCGGATGCCGACGGCGATTACTTCCGCGTGCCTAAAGTTATTGGCTAGCAGTGCCAACCCAGTAGTTTTTCTCGCTTCACGAGCCCGACCTAATTGTTACGTCCATGGCAGACGAATCGCGCCGCGCGCGCAAGAAGAAACGTAGCTCCAAAGCCAAGCAAAGTGCGGCCAAGGCTAAAAGCGCAAGCAGGCCGAGTTGGCATGGCCTGTGGGATGGTCTTTCCGATCGGACACAGCATGTCGTCTGCTTGCTGCTTCTCGTTGCCATCTCGCTGAGCTTCTTCGCGCCTGTCCACTTCACGGACCGCAGCCTCATCGGCAGTGATACGGTGCATTGGAAAGCGACGGCGCAAGCCATCCTCGACTACCAAGATGCCGAAGGCGAGCCGGGACTTTGGGCACCGAATGTGTTTGGTGGGATGCCCGCCTTCATGATCTCATACGTCACCCAGATCCCGCAGGTCGACGATGTCTTCCGCATGATCCGCAAGGTGCTGTGGCCGACGTCGCACTTCATCGTGTTGTTGTTCGGGATGTACTTCCTCGTCGTGTACCTCACGCGCGACAAACTGAGTGGTTTGCTGGCGG
>CAYYHN010000856.1:0-2373 GCA_964471245.1 uncultured Rhodothermaceae bacterium
CGACTTCTTGCCATGCCAGCCCGTGGTCCACCGAGCGCGCCACTTCGCCCCGGTCCGTTGCGGCGTAGAGCGTGCGGTTCGTTGCGCCTTGGCTACAGACGGCAAGGTCGTAGACGATGCGCCCCGTCAGGCCTGAGCGTTGCCACGTCTCACCGCTGTCGAGTGAGCGGTAGACGCCATCCTGCCACGTGCCGACGAAGACGAACTCTTGGTCGAGGATCGGCGCATCGCGTTCATAGCTAAGGACGCTCTGCACCCACGCTTCGCCGAGGCCGTTGTTGATGCGGCTCCATGCAAGCGGTGCACCGAGGACAATCGGCGTCGTGCCTGCTGGGTTAAATCCGAGCAGCATGCCGAAGCCCTGCGTGCCGCCGTAGAGACGCGTGCCTTGTGGGTTGAACGCGAGGGCATTCATCACCGTGTTCAGCGTCGTCGGGCTGACCTTGGTGAAGGTCGTGCCTGCATTGTCCGAGCGCCAGACGCCCTCGTCTTGGGTCCCGGCGTACAGCGTGCCCGTCGCGTCGGAGCTAAGCGTGTAGATGGATAAGGCGATGTTGGTGTGCTGCGTAAACGTGTCGAACGTGCCCGTGGCGCGCCAGAGGTAGTCGCCGTTGGTGCCTGCGGCGAGGTAGCGCGTGCCCCCGCCATCGTTGAAGAAGTGGAGGCTGAGCACAACGACATCGTCGAGCAACTGCGTCCACGTCGCGCCTTGGTCTGTGGAGCGGAAGACACCGTCGTGGGTGCCCGCGTAGACATCGCCCGTGGCTGGGTCGACGGCGAGGGCGCTGACGACGAGGCTGGAGAGCGCGTTGGCCCCGCTGCCGTTCACGCGCGTCCAGCCGAAGGTGCCCGGTGCAGGCAGTGCGTTCGGATACGTCAGGCGATAGACACCCGTCGTATAGGTGCTGACGTAGACGATGTCGTTGTTGCCACCGTCGTTATCAAACGCGATGTCCGCAATGGGCGTGATGGCGTTAAGGTCGCCACCTGAAGCATCGACCCAACTGGTGCCACCGTTGATGGACACGAAGACGCTGTTTCCATCAAGGCCTGCCCAGAGGTCGCCGCCGCTGCCATTTAGCGGATCGAACGTGTTGATGCCGAAGGCTTGGACCAGCGTATTACCCGGTTGCGAGGCCGTCGGAGTGAACGTAGCGCCGAGGTCGCTGGAGGTAAAGACGCCCGAGCCGTAGCCCGCAGCGTAGAGCACATCCGGTGTGGCGTCGGTGTCGAAGGCAAGGGCGCGTACGTTGAGTGTGCCCGTGAGGCCGGTGGGGAACCAGTCGTCGCCTTGGTTTTGGCTGCGGAAGGCGCCGCCGCCATCAGTGCCTGCGAAGATCGTCCCACTCTGGCCTGACTTGGGCACATTCGTGGTCGCTGCGAGCGCTGTCACCGTCGAAAAGGTGCCGACCGCATTGGTCCAGAATGCCGAGGCTGCTTGTGCCACCAGCGTTGCGCAGTCGGTATCATTGATGGCGCTGTTGCCTGTATGCGTGCTCGTCAGGGCCGTGCAATTGGTCAGCGGCAGCGTGATGAGCGGCGTGGCGTCAAAAGTAAGCGTGACAGACGCCCCGACCGCAACGGTCCCGACATCCCACGTGACATCGTTGCTGGCCGGATCGTAGGTGTTGCCCGTGCCGTTGCTGGCGCTGGTGTTGCCCGCGAAGTCCAGCCCTGCTGGCAAGGCATCCGTGAGCACGACGCCCGTCGCCTCGGTGTTACCGATGTTGGTCACGGTCAGCGTGAAGGTGACGGGCTCATTGAGGAAGGGCACGGTGTTCGAGACCGTTTTCTTCACGGCCAATTCCGTCTCGGCATGCTGCTCGATGCTCGTGAACGCGATGGGCTCGGCATTGGCAAACGTGAAGGTGCCGTCCACGATGCCGTTACGTACAGCACCCGTCGTACCATCGGAGAGATCGAGGTCCAGCACATCGCCGGGTAGCGTGTTTGGGTCGCCGCCGTTGATGGTGATAGCGTACGTCGCCGAGGGTTCAATCCGGAACGAATCCGCTGCATCGTCGCCGTTGATCGTAACGGGGATGGCCGGAAACTGGCTGTCGAGCTCGGTCATGACTACGGTGTCTTCACCCGTGCCGGTGTTGATCACCAGCGAGTTCGTCGGGTTGGCAAACACCACCGATTCGCTTTGCGACGAGTCGATAAACGAGAGGCCATTGCCCGCGGTGCCATCGTCGGAGATGATGATGGACTCGGTGCCGCCCGTGAAGGTGAACACGCGATCCGCCACGACTACATTGTCGATGATAGGCTCGATGTTGCGGTAGATCAGGTTGACTTGGTTGTTGAACAGGACGATGCCGTCGTTCGGGTTTTCGAAGCGGTGCTCGATGATCGCCAGCAAGTCAACCT
>CAYYHN010000857.1:0-2370 GCA_964471245.1 uncultured Rhodothermaceae bacterium
CAATCGAGCTCCTACATGCCACCCAAGCCAAATAAGACTTGGGTTAACTCATCCCATATTGTATGTCTACCCTTCCCACAATCACCTTCGACGATTTCCTGCGCGTAGAATTGCGCATGGGCACGATTCGGACAGCTCGACTGAACGAGAACGCCCGTAACCCTGCGTACGTGTTGGAAATCGACTTTGGGCCATATGGGATGAAGACCAGTTCTGCCCAAATTACGGCTAACTACCAACCGAAAGACCTTATCGGCAAGCAAGTGGTCGCAGTCATGAACTTCCCGGTGAAGCGTATCGCTGGGGTGAAGTCGGAGGTGCTGGTGCTTGGGGCCGTCAGTGAGGCGCACGATGTGGTTCTGCTGGAACCGACCTTTGCTGCCGAAGACGGAACACGTATCGCATGAGCTAGAGGGCAGCAGGACACCTCACAGTGTGCCTTGAACTGCTCGGAGCTCAGCTGCACGCGCATGTAGCCGAGCAAGCACCTGCTGATTGGGCACTTCCTGCTGGGTGAGACGCACGAGCGCCTCGTTATACTGCGCAGCAGCGGCATCGTATCGCTCCAACCGAAACAGGGCAAGCCCATAGTCACTACGCACGCCGGGCACCCCGGTGTCATCAGGAAACTGTTGAGCCAACTCCAGCGCTTCCTCAAACCATGGCAAGCTGGCCTCGACCGCACCGCTATCACTCAGGATCCGCGCACGGACATTTAACGCCTGAATGAGGTGCGGATGCCCATCAGGATACCGTGCCTTGTAGACATCGATGCCTACAGCGGCGTGAGTTTCAGCCTCACGATATCGCCCCAGTTGCCCTAATGTCGAGGCAAGATTGATGGTGAGGCGTGCCACGTCTTGATGGTCTGGGCTAAACAATTCCACATATCGGGCGTGCGCATCTTGCATGAACGGCAAGGCCTCAGCAGGGCGTCCCGACTCCAACAGCACGGTCGCTAAATTATTCAGTGCGAGTGCGACATTCGGATGCGCCTCGCCATAAACCACACGAAAGCGTGCCAACGCCTCACGGGCCAAGGGTTCGGCCGTCTCGAAGTCACCGGCTCCCCAATGCAGCGATGACAAGTTATTAATGGTGATGGCGACGAAGGCATGACCGTCACCGAGTTGGTCGCGCAGAATGGCAAGCGTTTCGCGATAGAGGCTGTCGGCTTGTGCATAGTTACCCAAGCGCTTAGCGACACCCGCAAAGCCATTCAGCACAGTCGCTACGTCGAGATGGCCTTCAGGGTGTATTTGGCGCTGAATGGCGGCAGCTTCTGCGTAGTAGCTAGCGGCCTGTGTGTACTCTCCTTGCTGATCGTGGAGTTGCGCAAGGTTGCTCAAGCTTTCGCTCACCTCAGGGTGTGTGTCTCCAAGCGCCGCACGGCGATACGCAAGTGCTTCGGTGTAGAACGGCATCGCCTCTGCGCGGCGGTCCATCTCGTAATAGGCGCTCGCGAGGTTGTTCAAGATTGTCGCAATTGCTAGCTCATCGGCATTGCCATATTGGATTTCTAACCGATGGGCCTCCTCCAACGAAGCCACAGCCCCGTCGAAATCGGCTTGGAGCTTCTGCACATTTCCCAATCCATTTAACGCGCGGCTGAGCGCCAATGGATCATCGGCACGGACACGATACTGTGTCACCACATAGCGCAAGAGCGAGTCGGCTGTTGCGTAGTCGCCGAGATCGACGAGTAACGCTGCGCGGTGCTCCAACGAACGCCATACATCGGGGTGATCTGGGCCGAAAGTAGCACGTCGCAGGACTTCCGCATCGGCTAGCACTGTGTCGGCGCGGCCATAGAGGCCAATGTTGTGGTACACTTGGCCTACAGCATCAAGCAGTGTTGCGTGGACGGCAGGTTGCCCGGCAAGCTCTTCTGCAATGGTTGCGGGAGCACGTTCCAGCACTTCCCGAACGGTCAGCGTAGCCCCACGCGCTTCACCGGGATCAGCTTGACGAAACAGATCAACCATAAAGGCGGTCACTTGGTTGGCTTTCGCAGCTTCTTGTTCCGCCACATCCCGCTGTGCCGTCAGTCGGATGGTATAAAACGCCGTTAGCACAACCAACGCGACCAAAGCAACCGCACCCATCGACACGACACTACGGTTCCGCCGCACGAACTTGCCGACGCGATAGATCAGGGTATCTTCGTGAGCCAGCACCGGCTGCCCCTCCAAATGACGGCGAATGTCTTCGGCTAGGGCCTCGGCGGAAGCATAGCGTCGAGCAGGCTCCTTGCGCAAGGCCATCAGCACAACGTTGTCCAAGTCGCCCCGCAGACGACGACGCAATTGATCGGCCGTACTACCAAACATGCTCGCCGCCGTGGTGGCAATGCTGGTCGTTGAATAGAGG
>CAYYHN010000858.1:0-2360 GCA_964471245.1 uncultured Rhodothermaceae bacterium
ACCATCGGGATCATCATTGCCATTACACAGCAGATTACGGGGATCAACTCGGTCTTCTTCTATGCACCGATGATCTTCGAGCAATCGGGCATTGGCACAGATGCAGCATTCTCGCAGGCCATCTACGTGGGGATCGTCAACCTCGTCTTTACCTTGCTTGCCATTGCGCTCATCGACAAGCTCGGCCGCAAGCCGCTGCTGGGGATTGGCCTCGCAGGCATGGCGGTGTTCATGTTCATCCTTGCCTTTGGCTTCCACTCGGCCACGTACACGCTTAGCACCGACGCCGTCGCAGGCTTGCCAGAAGAGATTCCCACGGCGCAACTTGCGGCGCTCCAAGACCAAACGTTTGAGGGCGACCTCGCCTACAAAGCCGCGCTCCAAGATGCGCTGGGTGAGGATGTTGCCAAACAGTATGAGTCGCCGCTCATTGCCGCCGCCATCACGATGAACCCGATGCTGATCCTGCTTGGGATTCTGGGATTTGTCGCGTCGTTTGCCATCTCCATTGGACCCGTGATGTGGGTCTTGTTTTCTGAACTCTTCCCAAACCGGATCCGCGGCTTGGCGATCTCGTTCGTGGGCCTCATCAACTCGGCCGTCAGCTTCCTCGTGCAGCAGATGTTTCCGTGGGAACTGGCTCACCTCGGCAATGCGGCTACGTTCCTGATCTATGGCGTCTTCGCAGCCATCGGCCTCGTGCTCATCTTGATCCTCCTGCCCGAAACCAAGGGCAAATCCCTCGAAGAGTTGGAGGCCGTCTTGGTGAAGACGACCCCATGAGCTACATGCCTTAAAACGCCCTACCCTTCCTTGGAAGGAAACTTGAATGACCATGCTGTCGCCGTACTTCGTGCGACATTTCCCTTATACCCACCCTCCTCGTTATGGAAAACACCTCGATATACCTAGGCGCAAAGCCCATGAGCCAGCCAGACGGCTCGGTTTCGGGCGAGTACGTAACGCTCGACGGCGAAGCCTACTACAAGATCGCGCACTACGACCGGATGCGGCCGTTCTTCATGTCGATCGTCAGCGCCTCCGACCACTGGATGTTCATCTCCAGCAATGGCGGCTTAACGGCAGGGCGCAAGAATCCCGAACACGCCCTCTTTCCGTATTACACGGATGACAAGATCCACGACGCGCACGACCTGACGGGCAGCAAGACACTCGTGCTCGCCGAGGTCGCAGGCAAGACGTACCTTTGGGAGCCCTTCTCGGAGCGCTACGCAGGCGTCTATGCGTTGGCGCGCAACCTGTACAAAAACGTCCTTGGTAACACGCTGGTCTTCGAAGAAACCAACGAAGACCTTGGGCTGACCTTCCGCTACACGTGGACGCAGAGCGAGCAGTTTGGCTTTGTCAAACGCGCAGCGTTGCACAACAATGGTGACGCGGCCGTATCGCTTCGCGTGCTCGATGGCATCCAGAACCTGCTGCCGCCGGGCGTGGAGCGCGAAGCGCAAAACGTAAGCAGCACCCTAATTGATGCGTACAAGAAGAACGAACTCCAACCTGATGTGGGGCTTGGCCTCTTTGTGCTGAGTTCCATTCTAGTGGACCGCCCCGAACCGAGTGAAGCACTCAAGGCTACAACCGTGTGGTCGACAGGCTTGTCTGATACGACCTGCTTGGTATCGTCCCAGCAACTCGACCGTTTCCGGCATGGGCAGCCTGTCGAGCAGGAGACAGATGTGCGTGCTGAACGTGGCGCCTACTTTGTCCACGCCGCATTGCCGCTTGCTGCCAGCGAGACGCGCACGTGGTACATCGTCGCGGAAGTCGAGCAAGGTCCTGCAGAGGTAGCTGCGTTGACGAAATTGCTGAAGGACGGTAGTGACCTGCGTCCGCAGCTGGAAGCCGATATGCGCGATGGCCGCGACCAACTGAAGCGCCTCGTGGCTGCCGCCGACGGCTTGCAGTGCACCGCCGACCCGGTGATTGCAGGCCGCCACTTCTCGAACGTGCTGTTCAACATCATGCGCGGCGGCATCCCGGACCACAACTACCGCGTGGGCAAGGCCGACCTGTTCGACTTCATCCAAGATCACGACCGTCCGGTAGCCGAGCGCCACGCAGCCTTCTTTGCAAGCTTGCCCGAGACGCTCGCGCTGCACACGCTCATCGACGCTGCCGCTACTACAGGCGATGTGCAGTTGCAGCGGCTGTGCTTCGAGTACCTGCCGTTCACCTTCAGCCGCCGCCACGGCGACCCGAGCCGCCCGTGGAACGCGTTCTCCATCGAGAACCGAAAGCCAGATGGCAGCAAGAACTTGCACTTCCAAGGCAACTGGCGTGACATCTTCCAAAACTGGGAAGCGCTTGGTGCGGCCTATCCGGGCTACCTGACGAGCATG
>CAYYHN010000859.1:0-2352 GCA_964471245.1 uncultured Rhodothermaceae bacterium
CTATTGGCTGTTGGCCCCAAGCCTGCAACCCAATAGCCAACAGCTAACAGCCAAAAGCCCTATATGGAACCTGATTTTCTGTTACGGTTGATCCTGCTACTGCCGTTGGTGGGCGCCATCATCAACGGCGTTGCTACGCTGTGGCTGCCCAACCTCGCCAAGAACGAGTCGCTCATCGGTGCGCTCTCGACGGCAATGGTCGGGATTCCCTTTCTCTGTACGGCCTATCTCTTCGCCACGTTTGATGAAACGGGCGGGGCTGTCGTCTTTACAGCCTACACTTGGATGGCTGTTGGCGACTTTTCGGTAGACTTCGCGTACCGCATCGACCAACTGTCATTGTTGATGACGCTCATCGTGACGGGCGTCGGCGCGCTGATCCACATGTACTCGTCCGGGTACATGCACGGCGATGAGGGCTACTCACGGTTCTTCGCCTACCTCAACCTCTTCATCTTTGCGATGCTCAACCTCGTGTTGGGCAACAACCTGTTGGTGCTCTTCCTCGGTTGGGAAGGCGTCGGGCTGTGTTCGTACTTGCTGATCGGGTTCTGGTACAAAGACCTCAAAAACAGCGAAGCGGCCAACAAGGCGTTCATCGTCAACCGCGTCGGTGACTTTGCCTTCCTGATGGCGATGTTCATCATCGTCAAGAACGTAGGCAGCCTCGATTTCGACGTGATCCTGAACAACCTCGGCGCGATGAGCCAAGCCGAGATCGGCTGGGTGGTCTTCCTGCTGTTCTTTGGCGCAACAGGCAAGAGCGCACAGATCCCGCTGTTCGTCTGGCTTCCCGATGCTATGGCTGGACCAACACCGGTGTCCGCTCTCATCCACGCGGCGACGATGGTCACGTCGGGCCTTTACCTGCTGGCGCGCATGTCGCCTGCGGTGCTGGCTGTGCCCGAGATTATGGCGATCATCGGCATTGTAGGTGCGGTGACGGCGATCATGGCGGCGACCATTGCGATCGCACAGAACGACATCAAGAAAGTGCTGGCCTACTCGACTGTTTCGCAGTTGGGCTTCATGTTTATGGCGGCCGGGGTCGGCGCGTTCTTCGTGGCGATCTTCCACGTGATGACACATGCCTTTTTCAAAGCCTGCCTCTTTCTCGGCTCGGGCAGCGTCATCCATGCAATGCATCATGTGGAGCACGAACTGCATGACAAGCACCACAAGCACCTCGACCCGCAGGACATGCGGACGATGGGCGGTCTTAAGAAGTACATGCCTGCCACGGCTAGGACGTACCTCATTTCAATGCTTGCGATCTCAGGCATTCCAGGACTTGCGGGCTTCTTCTCGAAAGACGAGATCTTGTACAAGACCTTCGAGTATGGCTACAGCGGCCTCGGCGGCTTCGCGTGGTTCGTTTGGGTCGTTGGCCTCATTACGGCAGCTTTGACCGCGTTCTACATGGCGCGCTCCTACTTTCTTACCTTCGAAGGCAAGGAGCGCTGGGCGCACAGCGACACGATTCATCCGCACGAGTCGCCCAAGTCGATGACCATTCCGCTCTGGATTCTAGCTGGTCTAGCTGTTGTTGCAGGCTACTTAGGTCTACCTGCTGTGATTGCTGAGGGTGAATGGAATTGGATTCATCATTACCTCGGTGAGCCCTACGGAGGTCCGGTAGCAGAAATTGCGAAAGCGAATTTGGAGAAGGTGGCGATGCCGATCCAGTTGCTGCTCATTGCGCTGGGTGGCGGCATCGGGTTCCTCGGCGTATGGTTCGCGTGGTCGAAGTACAAAGACGACGGCTTAGCTTATGACGCTGTCCTCGAAAAACGCTTCGGCGGCCTCTACCGCTGGTGGCAGGGCAAGTACTTCTGGGATGAACTCTACCAGCAGACCATCGTCGACCCGCTCATTAACACGTCGGACAAAGGCCTCGCGCCATTCGATGCGAAAGTGGTCGATGGTGCGGTCAACGGCGTCGGAGCCGTCACCAAAGCGACGAGCAGCCTGATGCGCCTCGTGCAGAACGGCATCGTCCAGAACTACGCGCTCTACATCGTCATTGGCGTCGTCCTCGTCGTCAGCCTCATGCTCTTTGGGTAGCACCTGCGGTGCTTTCGTACGCCGCGTTGCGGCTTTAGTACGCTCACTGCCGCTTGCTTTTGTGATTCGTTCCGGTTAGCACCCCGAAAGCGAGGGAACCGAGCGTACGAAGGCGCGCGAAGCGAGCCACCGAAAAACGAAAAACGAAATGCCTTACCTCGTTTCCATCGTCATCTTCTTGCCGCTCATCGGGGCGGTGCTGACGCTGTTGGCCCGTAACGAACGCCAAGTCAAGATGGCGGCACTCGTGACGACCGCGCTCGCCTTCGCCACGTGGACAGCATCGGC
>CAYYHN010000860.1:0-2345 GCA_964471245.1 uncultured Rhodothermaceae bacterium
GAAGCAGCCTCGAAGATAGGCGGCTGCTTTCTGCCATGCTACAAGCACAGCTACTCCTTACGCTGGCACGGCGGGCGTCACAGCCCCATCGCCACTCGCTACGGGTGCACCAACTGGACCGGGAATGCCGAGGTCGCGGCGAATGCTGAACTCGGTGGCTTCAGCGGAGAGCAACACACCCGGCACGCCTGCACCCGGATGCGTCCCCGCACCGACAAAGTAGAGGTTCGGCACGTCCTCGCTCTGGTTGTGTGGACGGAAATAAGCCGTCTGGCTCAGCTTGGGCTCGATGCCGAAGGCGTTGCCATAGAACGCGTTGAGTTCCGTTTTGAAGTCTTCGGGCGTGAAGATGCGCAGCACTTCCGTGTTTTCGCGCAGCCCGTCAAGGCCCCAGTTTTCGAGGAACGCCATCACTTTGTCCGTGAACGGCTGCGTCTCTGTGCTCCAATCGATATCACCCTTCAAGTTGGCACATGGCACGAGCACGTACAGGCTCTCGCACCCTTCGGGGGCCATCTCGGGGTCGCTCTTCGTCGGCGCGTGCAGGTACATGCTAAAGTCTTCGGGCAGCACCTTGTTATCGAAGATGTCCTTCAGCAGATCTTTGTAGCGCTTCGCTAAGATGAGCGTGTGGTGCTCCAACTGTGGGTACTGCTTGCGCACACCGATATAGAGCAGGAAGCACGACATGGTGTAATCCATCTTGTCAAGCTTCTTGTCCGTCCACTTCTTGCGATGTTCTGGTGCGACGAGGTTTTTGTAGGTGAACGCTACATCGGCATTGCTGACGACAAGGTCCGCAGGGTAGTGTTTTCCGTTTGCGACGACACCCGTTGCATGCCCGTTCTGCACCTCGATCTCGGTCACTTCGGCATTCGTGTGGATGTCTCCGCCCTGCTCGATGAACAGCTTGGCGAACGCCTCGACGAGGCTGTACATCCCACCTTTGGTAAACCACACGCCCTGCTCGCGCTCCAAGTACGGAATCATAATGTAAACCGAGGGCGAGCGGAACGGATTGCCGCCAATGAACAGTGGGTGGAAACTGAACATGAATTGCGTCCGAAAGTCGCGGAAGTACAGTTTGGCGTACGTCGAGACCGGCAGATAGGCTTTCAGTTTCAGCGCGCGCGGCGTGAAGTCGATCATCGACTTCCATGTATCGAACGGCTGCGCACCGAGGCGGTCCGTGATGACGGCGTCGTAGACGGGCTTGATGGCTTCCATAAAGTCGTCGTAGCGCATCGCATCCCGCTCGCTGAACCGGGCAATCTGCGCCTTCATCTCTTCGGGGTCGCCCTTGTAGTCAATGTAGCTGCCATCGTGGAAGTACACGCGGTAGAATGGGTCGAGTGGGATGAGGTCGAGGTAGTCCTCGCGGCGGCGACCAGCAGCCCGAAACACGTCGCCGATGATCTCGGGCGCGGTGATCAGGCTCGGCCCCATGTCGAACGTGTACCCCTTTTCCTTGAACTGGTAGGCACGGCCGCCGACTTTCTCGCGCTTTTCGAGGAGCGTCACCTGCATCCCCATCGACTGCAACCGGTTGGCCATGGAAAGCCCCCCGAACCCACTCCCAATAACAACGACGTTCTTAGCCATAACAGCGGAAAATTCTAAATACGAAAACAGTTTATGTGGGCCACGAAGGCACCAAGACACAAATCAAATAAGACGCATGCCTGCACACACAGGGCGTCTAGCTAAGGTCTGTTTACCCCGATGAGAAGGCAGCCCCAGCAACTCAGCAGACAACAGCCAACAGCCTCTTTACCCTAGCCGGAGCGACGTGAAGTAGACGGGGCGTGCATCGAGCGGTGCGTCGGCGTGGCGGCGACGGCGGACGAGGCGCAGGCGTGCATACGTACCGAGCGCAATCTTCTCGACGAGCGTGGTGCGAGCACGCAGCGTAAAGTTGTTGTAGCCGTTGTAGCGAATGCGATGCTGGATGCCTCGATATACGGCCGCCGCGATGGCAATGGCCTTGCCGAAGTTTTCGGGCAGGCGGACGATGCCTTCCCATGCGGCATCGTAGTCGGCATCGGCGGTGGCGAGCAGTTCCTGCATCAGGGCGCGGTACGCAGGCGTGATGTCGCCGCCTTGCCACATGGCACGGAGGTCGACTTCCGTGAGGCCATGAGCAGCCAAGCGATCCGCTGGGACATAGATGCGGTCGCGGCCTAGATCTTCACCGACATCGCGGAGAATGTTGGTAAGTTGCAGTGCCTGCCCCATCGCCGAGGCACGCTGCAAGAGCACAGGATCCTTGACGCCAAGCAGGTGGCAAATCCACAAGCCTACGACCGAGGCGACGCGGTACGAATAGAGTTGCAGATCGCGCATCG
>CAYYHN010000861.1:0-2343 GCA_964471245.1 uncultured Rhodothermaceae bacterium
ACCCTGTCTCTGGTCGTATCCACACGCGGCCGTCCTCGACGCGGAGTGGATACGGCTCCAGTTGTGCCTGTGGGACCGTCGAGCACTCGCCCGTGGTGACATCGAAGCGGAAGCCATGCCATGGACACACGAGTTCATCGCCGTCCATCATGCCACCGTCGAGCGGCATGCCCATATGAGCGCATGCGTTCTTGTAGGCGTGGATGTTCGCGTCGATGCGTACGAGCAGGATGTCGTGCCCGTCTGACCGCATCGCAAAGGGCTCGCCTTCATACAATTCGTCTACGGCTGGCCCAGCGATCCAGCCCGCGTCTTCGAGGCTCAGGATATCGACGGCGTCGAGCGGAATGATGGCGGACCCCGGCTTGTTCTCCACCATCTTGACGTGCTTAATCTCAGGCACATGCTCTTTCAGCGCCTCTTCTACGCCGTTGCGGAGCGTCACCGACGAGAGCGAGCAACCGTTGCACGAGCCCAAGAGCCGCACGTACACCGTGTCGCCTTCTACGCGGACCAGTTCGACATCGCCGCCATGCGACTTCATGTAGGGCCGCACTAGTTCAATGGTCTTCGCCACCCGACCGGCCAGATCAGGTTTGATGATGCCGTTCATCAAGAACGCCGCACGGATGGCGGGGTCATCGAGCATGTCGAAGAGCAACGTCTTGCCAATCGGATCGACTTTGAGCCGCTGCACCATCTTGACAAGCACGTGCTTGTGGAAGCCCTCAAGGGCTTTTTTCAACTTCGTTGCTGCTACCCGGTCGCGCTCGTTGATCTGCCGCACGCCCTCCAAAGCGATATCTACGCGTTGGGCGAGGCGCTCAAATTCTTTGTCGCGTTGTTCGGCTACTGGAGCCTCAGGTGATACTTGCATGAGTTTTAGCACGCACACATGGTGCGCATTTGTACGTTCGCATTGCTCACTTTTGGTGTTTGGTTGGAACCAACGGATTCGCCTCCGCTTTTCCCCAAACGCCCAGAAGCAAACCCCTAACTGTACGCTACGGTCTGTTCCAACGCCTCTTCCATCTTGCGGGCCATGAGATCACGGAGAGCCTGTTTGGCTGCGGCAATAAGGATGGCTTCGACGTTCCCGGCTGTCACAGCCAAAGTGATGGGACGCTTTTTGAGGGCCTTCAGGATGAAGCAAGCTCCCGCGGCGTTGTCGAGCAGGAAGTCTTGGAAAAGGGCATCGATAAATTCGTTGAGCCAAATGCCTTCGCCGTCGGGATCCTCGCGTAGGCGTTCTAGGGCATTGGTCGCACCTTCATTACGCTGGATCACCCGTTCGCCAAACCGCTCGATGGCCATTGCCAACAAGAAGTCAAACTGTTGCCGTTCGTGGTACTCCATTCGTCTTCAGTGTCTGTTCGATGTCACGTAGCGTTGCTTGCACGGTCGCCGCGGCGGCCTCATCACCATAGGTGCGGAAGAGGTAATCCGCTTCATGGAGACGCGGAATCGCCCGCGAGAATGCGCCGAGATGGGCGAGCGCATTCGCTTGATTAGCGATCACGCGTGCGTAGCCCAAGGGATCGGCCTCGTTGGTCCGAACGCTAAGGATGTCTTCGTACAACTCGACGGCTTGCCACAGGTGCTCTTCTGGATTCCCGCTGGGCATGTGCTGCAGCGCATTCGCAAGGTTGAGCGACGTGCTCGCCCAATGCTCGGGATAGTCTGCACGCGTGTACACGGTGAGTGCCTCACGCAGTGCCAGGATGGCGATTGCGATGCGTAATTGGTCGCTGGCCTGCTGCAATGGGATGGCCAAATAGGCTAAGGCAAGGTTGTTTTGGGCTAGTGCAAAAAGATCGGGATAAGATGCCTTAGGCAGCAACTGCGCAGCCTCTTGATAGCATTTTGCGGCTTCAAGCAAGAACATGCGCTGCCCTTCCGACCGTTCGTGGTAGGCATTGCCTAACCCGAGCCACGTCTCACCGTGCAACTTGCCTAGCGCCGTCTTTTCCATGGCTTGCACGGCTGCTTGGTAATCACGAATGGCTTCAGATGTAGGACCGAAGATCTGATGGTGGGTGCGGGCGAGCATGGCACTCAGCCGCGCTGCCATAGCTGGGGCTACAGGCTTTGCAGCAGCTATCGCATCGCGCATGCTAGCGAGCACTGCGTCAGCGTCTTGCTGCTCCATCGCATACCCAGCATGGGTTGCGTAGATAAACGCCTGTAAAATGCCATCACCTTGGGGTTCGGGCGGCTTCTGGTGCAGGCGAAACAAATAACTCACCGTTTGAAGCAACGCGGCATCATCACTATGAAGCACGGCCAGAAGTTGCTGGTAGCCCTCGGGCGTCGGATGCAGTACGAAACGGTTGTATTGGCTGA
>CAYYHN010000862.1:0-2336 GCA_964471245.1 uncultured Rhodothermaceae bacterium
CTCATCGACCGATGGTGAAGCAGCAGATCAAGGAAGCGTATGGGTCCTCTCGCTGGATTCCGAAGGCCAATACGCGCAAACGATCCAACATATCGACCCCAATCACCCAGCCTTGCCCTTCAGCTTGCCACCTCATGCGCGCTTTGGCTTTTCGTTGGCTTCCCTAGGCGACCTCGATGCCGACGGGCATCCCGAACTTGTAATAGGCTTGCGCAGGGTTGCTGCGAACTTCGATCATGGTGGTTTATGGCTTGCGGAAGTTGAACGCGATGCTGGGGTTACCGATGTACATGCCATCAGCGCACTCACCGGACGCTTTGGCCACGTGCTACACGAAGGCGACAATTTCGGCCACCTCGTAACGCCGCTTGGCGACCTCGATGGCGACGAGATATCTGAACTTGCCGTTAGATCAGGTGGCCAACGCTACGGCGCTGACCTGCGAGACAGCATCTGGATCTTGTTCATGCGTGGCGATGGCTCGGTGAAGTGCCTCTAGCGGCTTCCACTTTCAGAGGTAGCCCTCTCACAAAGAACAAGCAACCGTGGAGAACGGCTGTCAAAATTGGTTCCACTCGATGATATGGATGGCGATGGTATACCAGATCTCGGCGTCGTCACCAATGGCGGAGATATTGGCGCGATGCGTAGCAGGATTTGGCTTCTACTCCTGCGGCAAGACGGCACGGTTCGCGAGGCACGCGAGGTCTTTCTCCAACTCGATGGCCCCACTGATCAAGAACCGCTCACAGATAACACGAGAGATGGGTCCATACACCATATCGTATCACCGGGTGACATGGATGGCGACGGGGTAAATGACCTCGTGTTAACCAAATTCGAAGGATCTCCCAAAGGCGCACTCTATGTCTTGTTCTTACGAGCTGATGCCAGGGTCAAAAGCTGGCAGCGCATCACCCCCACGGACGCTGGTCTCAGCAAAATTACCAGTGCGCATGCTCAATTCGGCAGACAACTCGCTGCTGTGGGGGACCTCGACGGGAATGCTGCACCAGATCTGGTCGTAGGAACCATCGAGCACGTTGCTCATGGGACTAATTATGCCCGGCTATGGACCGTGTTTATGCAGCCAGATGGCACCGTGGCCCATGCCCAAGCCTTAGCACTTGGGCAGCCCCTCGATTCCAGTGATCCTTTTGACCATCCATATTCCATTAGCACGCTTGGTGACCTAGACGGGAATGGCACCGTCGATCTAAGTATAAAAGTCCCGCATCATCTACCAAACGGTACTACGACGTACTCGGTTGGGATACTGTATCTCAGACGAGACGGCACCCTCAAGCGACACCACACCCTTGACACGTCAGATGACCGTCTAGCCTTACCCCAAGGCGCTGCCAACCAAGCAAGGATGCAGTTAGCGCACGTTCCCCAAGAAAACGGTCGGCTTCAACTTGCCCTTGGCGTCCCCTACGATGACGGGGCAGGACATGACAGCGGCGCCCTCTACATCTTATCACTGGAGCTGTGGTATATGGCATGGCGCTCACAATTTCTCGTTGGCATCGGGCTACTGCTGTTGTTCGGTATCAGCATAGCCGTGGCCGTTCGTCTCAACGGATATCGCCTCCGCAAACAAAACCAAACACTCGAAGCGATCATTGCAGAACGCACGGCTGAAGTGGCTGTGCAAGCCAAAGCACTGCGCGTAGCGAATGAAATGAAGTCCCGATTCCTTGCGAACATCTCTCATGAGTTCCGAACGCCGCTCACCCTCATTTCAGGCCCCGTAGACGATCTGCTCTCCGATCGTTTTGCTTCTATCGACGAGGCAAAGCCCCACTTAAAACGTGTTCGCCGTAATGGCAAGCGACTGCTGCATCTCATCAACCAGTTGCTGGACCTGTCCAAGCTGGACGCCTATGCCACCTTGCTCCATCCACAGCAGCACGATCTTGCCCGCTTCCTACGCCAGATCGTAGCGCTGTTCGAATCAAGAGCCGCATCCCATACCATTGCATTCAATGTTGCTGCACCCACATCGTTGTGGCACACCTACGATCAGCACAAGCTGGAAAAAGTCCTCATCAACCTGCTCTCAAACGCGTTTAAGTTTACGCCCGATGGTGGTTCGATTTCTGTAACCTTGCAACGCGATGATGCAGGGAACGCAGTCGTAGACGTTGCTGATACCGGGCAAGGCATTCCTGCCGAGCATCTCCCCTACATCTTCGATCGCTTCTACCAAGTGGATGGCACGGCAACCCGTATGCAAGAAGGCACTGGAATCGGCCTTTCACTAGCGCATGCCTTAGTCGAATTGCATGGCGGGACCATGCATGTAGAAAGCACCGAACATATCGGCACCCGGT
>CAYYHN010000863.1:0-2332 GCA_964471245.1 uncultured Rhodothermaceae bacterium
ACAAAGCCCCTACATCGATTCCCAAGCCGTTGATGCCATCCTTCGATTGCAGTTCATCACGTGGGAGCAGGATGTTGTCGGAGCGGCGGCCGTAAAGCTCTGCCGTCAGCAGAAGACCTTGTGTGGGACGACTTTCGGCCGCAAGCGCAACTTGTTCGCTTCGGGAAGGCACGACGAGGTCGCTAGCAGGCACCCATCGGCTTGATACAAGGTCGTAGAGCACCGAATTTCGCTCGCGCAATCGTTGGATGTATTGCACCTGCGAACTTAGTCACCCGCGGACGACCAGCCACATCGGATCGATAGCATATTGCACACTGAGGCGCGGCATCAATCGGACGTAGTTGCCGTTCTGAAAGTAGCTGAGCCGGACGCCCGGGGTGATCTCCCACGCGGGACGTGGTTTCCACGTGTCTTCAAGATAGCCTACCACTTCCAGCCCGTCTTCGCGGCTCCGATCTTGCTGGACATCGGCAATCCCCGGCGCGTGTTGGATGGTGGCGTCCAAATCACTCAGGAAATCCCGTCCAACGACCTGCATTCCCACGCGCACGTTGTGGGCAAGTGAGCCATAGAATTCGGCATCTGCACGCAGACCAAGGTCGCGCACGCGCACCCGGTACGCACTTGCCACGCTCGATCGTGTAGTGGGTTGGATGAAGGTGCCTTCGCGGGCTTCGTACCGCGAGTTGTAACCTGTGATGGTGACGAAAAACCTACGCGCAAACAAGTATTGATAACGAACACTGACGAGTCGGTTGCCCCAGTTTTGGCCGACTTCGAAGAACAAGTCGGCAGGCCGGAGCCATGAGGAAAAGTCGAGTGACAGGTCGAATGGAAGGCGTAGATCAAGGTCGTCGCGGCCGTTGTAGAGGCTGGCAGAGAGGCGGCTGCGCGGCGTGGGACGGAAGGTGACTTTGGCGCTCCAGTCGTAGAAATAATAGCCCGTGCGCAAGGTGTCGCGCCGTCCACTGTCATCTTCGACGGGATGTTGCCGCCCGACCAATTGGTCGATGAACGAGCGCCGCCATGACAGCATAAACGAACTGTTCGACGTGATCGGGCTTTCGATAAGCATGCGCGCATTCAGCGTGTTGAGCCCAAGCACGGCACGCGGCTGCGTATTGCTGCCGTCCCGTAATTCCGCATCGACCACAGCCGAAAGCCGCCCGCCGTGCTCTGCCGGAAACGCACCACGGTAGAGGCGTACGTTCTTGAAGGTCTCTGTCTGAAACGTAGAGATAAAACTGAAGGCATGCCACGGGTGGTACACTGGGGCCCCGTCGATGAGGTAGAGGTTCTGGTCGGGGCCGGTACCACGCACGACCAGCCCGCCTGTGACTTCACCTGCCCGCTGTACGCCGGGGAGCCACTGGAGGGCTTCCAATACATCGTGCCCGCCTAGCGAGGTGGGCAACTGGGCCATCTTCTGGACGGGCAAATGGGAGGCACCTGGCAAACGCGTAAGGTCGGCCCGGCTCGTTGCGGTGGCCTCTACAACGACGGTACCCGTTCGCAAGGCTACAGGCTCCATACGAAGCGTAACGCGCCCCGTCGGCACGGTAAGCAACGTATCAAGTGTTGTGTAGCCGAGGTAGGAGATGCGCACGCGGTGCTGCTGATGCGGAATCTCGGGGAGCGCAAAGTAGCCGCCGTCGTTGGTCGTGGTGCCCGTGCGGCGAGCGGGGAGATAGACGTGTGCGCCCGGCAGCAGCTCGTTGGTTTCCTCATCCACCACAAACCCTGCAAGTACACTGCGGCGGACAGGCGGTGGTAGCACCTCTTTAGCCGAAATAATGTAGCGGCGTGGTGCAACACGTTGCGCTACCAAGCCTGTGTCACCGAGGAGGCAGCGTAACGCTTCTGCAGCATCATCTCCAACATACTGGCAACGTACCGATTTCCCGCGCACGAGATTTTGGCTGAATACGAGGTCAAGTCCCGTTTGCAACCGAAATTGGTCGAGGGCAACGGCAAGTGCTTGGCCGTCAGCTTGGAGTTGGATAGCCTGCGCACGAGCATCGTGTGGATAGTGCCCAAACGATAAGAGGAGCACACAGCACACGAGGAGTGGTCGAAGGCAGAGAACGCGAGAAATGTGCAACGGGAGCAGGGATGGGAAGGCGGAAACAACCGTGCTGATGTTGGTACGCGTTAGTGTTAGTCAGGTGCCCTTCCCAGCTATATTTGGCGCTCGCATATATGACTGCGGTGTTAGACGACGGATGGTCATAGGTCGCACAAGCGAAGGTTGCTGTTAATTTAAACGAGGGCTAACCCCAATACCATTCAAATAAGGGCAACGACCTTGCGAAATGGCTGCGTGGGATGT
>CAYYHN010000864.1:0-2332 GCA_964471245.1 uncultured Rhodothermaceae bacterium
CCATCGTAAAGGCAAACACACCGAGCAGGCCAATGCCCATGACAACGAAGCTGGTGTAAGGACGTTCGCGGTAGCAGACAAACTCCAGCACCACCATGCACGGTGCCAGCGCAACAGGCGCGGCAATCAGGAAGAATTCTGCCCAGCCTTCATCGCCTGTGACGAGGCCGTAGGCGAGCGCTGCCAGCACCGCAAGGGCGCTGACAAACGCTCCAAGGCTTGCCCAATGACGTCCAGACATGGCTGTTTCCTCTTGTGAACGAGGCTACGAGCGTTCGGCGGTTAATTCAAACTCGCCAAAGCCATCCGCTTCCATCGTACCATTCAACATGTTGCCTTCGACTGTACCAACCATCGAAAAACCAACGCCTTGGAGCGTTCCGCTCCACTTTACGTTATTGCCATTCACCATGCGCTCTTCGTTCATCACGGGCGTTTCGTAGATATCAGCCTCGATGACAGTCATGATACTCTGGTCGTCCTTGATCATAATCGTACCGGTGAATTCTTGGCCGGTGTCTTCGTTGACCATGGAAAACGCCCACGTGCCGACGAGCGATGCATCAGCTTGGGCGGTGCGTGCAGGAGCCGCTACCGGAGGTGTGGGGCGAGGCGCATTTTCCGACACGGGGGTAGTTGGCGTCGCCGGAGGCGTGGGTGGGGTAGCTTCAGCGGTGGGTGCCGCCACTGGCGGTGTAGGACGAGGCGCACGGTCGGAGTTTGTAGTGGGTGCCTCCGCCTGAGGTGTGGGAGCTTCTACTTGGGAGGGGGTAGCTACGGGAGGTGTAGGCCTGTTCGTCGCAGCTGTCTCCGTAGTGGTACGTTGTGAGGCACAACCGAAGGCAAGCAAAGCGATAAAGAGAAACGAAAAAAGATGCTGACGGCGCATACGTGTAGAAACTATTTGAAAGATTGTCGAGATATGGCTTCATGAATGCTTAAAAAAAGCAAAATTGAACCACTTTCCAAAGTACTTGGTGGTAAAACGGGCAACGATGGGTGATGTTACAAAAAACAAGAGGGTATCGGATTTAACACAAACGGCTTAAATCGCCCCAGCCGGCCGTCGATACGCGGATCACCACTGGTTCCTGAAATACCCGAGAGATGCTCTATGGTTATTGCCATCCTCAATCCCAAAGGCGGCTGCGGCAAGTCAACGCTCACCACCAACCTTGCCCGTGCCTTCGAACTCAACGGTTCCTCGGTCCTCATCATCGACAGTGATACGCAGGGCACCTTGCGCGACTGGCAGGCGATGCAGGACGAGCGTGTTGATATGCCGCCCGTCATTGGCATCGATGCGAAACGGCTGCAGGTGGACCTCGCACGGCTGGGGTCTACGTATGATGTTGTCATCATTGATGGTACAGCGAAAATGATGCAAGGCCTTGGTCTTGCCGTTAAGGTGGCCAACTTGGTCTTAATGCCCATCCAGCCTTCTGCGGCTGACCTTTGGGCCGTAGCTGGGCTGGCTGAACTCATCCAGACGCGCCAACAACTCTTTGATGGATTGCCTTTTGCTGCTTTTGTGATCTCACGGCAGATTAAAGGCACCCGCCTTGCTGGCGATATCGAAGAGGCGCTTAAGGGTTTCGAATTGCCGGTACTCCAGAGCCGCATTTCGCAGCGCATTATGTATGCCGAAGCGCTCTCGCGTGGTAGCTCGGTGCTCGACCTTGAGCCAGGCGGCAAGGCAGCCCGCGAAATTGTAGACCTGATGAACGAAATAATAGCATGGACTTATGGCGCGGATCAATCTATTGGCCAAAGCCTTCAAGCGCAAAACACGATTGTACGACCCGGTGATGCCGCTCCTGCGCGAGGAGGTCAGCCAAGCGGACCACCCAGTATCAGCGCCCACTCCATCTGGCACGATGGCGACGTCATCTTTACAGCCGGTCCCCCTGCCTCGGCGTGAACTGCCCCCGGCCTCACCGTCATTGTCGTGTCGCGTCAGCGCTGCACTTACGCCCGAGCAGCACCGCCGCCTGAAGGCGCGTGCCGCTGCCGAAGGGCGTACGATGAGTGACCTCATCCGGAGTTGGGTTGCGGCCTATGTGTCTGAGGCTCCGCCTTTACGACGAACAGGAACGGAGTAATGCAGACGCACATGGGATAGAAATACCTAAGCGATGAGCCATCGACAGCTTAGCTAGCGATCCGGTCACCAAGCCGTGGTGTTTCGTTTTAGGCAATCCCCGCTTCAAAAGCATGTATCTTCTTAGCCCCGCTCGCTAACACAGATGCATGGATGCCTGCTACCGACCTCACCTTCCGCACTGCCACCCGCGCCGATGTGCCGATTTTGGTCGCTATGCTAGCCGATGAT
>CAYYHN010000865.1:0-2326 GCA_964471245.1 uncultured Rhodothermaceae bacterium
AGTGCCATTCGCATCATGATCCGCCGTGTTGCATGACTTACCAAACAGTCTCTGATACTCGGCTACACCTATCATGTTGCACGGGTTTTACGGCGACGATACAACACGCGCCCCAAGATGCCCAAAGCCACAAACACCATTAGCGTGATAATGACTTGACTGTACGTGCTCAGGTACGTTTTTACAACAGTCCAGTTCTCGCCTGCTACGTAGCCTAACCATGCAATCAGCGCCGTCCATACAAAGGCGCTACACGTAGCATAAATTGCTGTGCGTCCAGCAGGCATCCGTGAAATGCCTACACTAAGCGAGATGACCGATCGTAAGCCGCTGAGGAATCGATTCGCCGCGACCAACGCCCAACCCCAACGCGCTGCATACTGCTCAGTGTCGCGAATACGCTGCTTAGGCAGCCAGCGATAACGATCAGGATCCAACAAGGCGTTTCCCACACGATAGCCGACAGTATACATCGTTAAGAAACCGAGGGAACCGCCCAAGGTGGCTAAAGCAATGACGGCTGGCAGATTGAGCACGCCCAGACCTGCCAAGTAGCCGCCAAAGACAATCACCATGTCTCCCGGAATGGGCGGCGCTACGTTTTCACCCCACGCAATAACGAATACCGTGACATACATCCATATCACTGGCAGGGCAGCCATCCAGTCGAAAAAGTCACGGAATAGGTCGGCAATCATTGGGCGGGATCGTCGGTTCGCACGTTCTAAACGAGCCAGTCTAGTTGAAGTTTTAGAAGGTTCAGACATTTAGCACAGCAAGCCAACAAAAAAACCCAATTCAACGAAATCATCCGTTTTAGAGGACGAGCCTATCTACTTCGCCATGATTAGGTCGCCAGGTCCTCGTTCGCTTCAGAAGACGAGGCTATGCCATTCCCTCAAGGAACCGTTTCGAACTATCCATGAGGCTGGTATGTCTACTATGGTACCACCCGTGCGCTCTGCGTACACGTTGCGCATTGCTGCGCTGCTCCTGCTCACGCTGTTCATTCTCCAACCAAGCTATGCCCTCCCTGCAGCTAGCGATGCAGCGGAATCTACAGCTATCTTAGACCTGTCCATCACCAAGTCTGTCGACTTTAGCACCACCTACCCAGGTGACCTGCTCACCTTTACCCTAGCCGTCTCGAATATGGGTCCAGACCCAGCAACATCCATCGAGGTGACCGATGTGCTGGCTAGCGGGTTCGAGTTCGCCGTGGCAGGCACACCGAGCCTAGGTACGCTGACGCACGACGGCAGTGCCACGGGCGGCACCGTGTCGTGGACCGGCTTCTCCCTTGCTGGAGGCGAATCAGCCACGGCCACCTTTGTCGTAACGGTGCTCGCGCCTGGAGCGACCTCGATTGACAACACGGCCACCATCACATCGTTCGTTGGGACAGCCGATAGCTTTCTTGGCAACAATTCGAGCACCATTACCATCACCGTCTTGGATGCGATCAAGATGCCCCCGCACCATGTTGTGCAATCGATCGATCTGTTCTTCGACGCGGCCGGGCGCACGCACCCACTGCTGGGCACGTTCCAGTTTGGCATGTACCGAGGCGTCCCTAGCGACATCTTGGCTGACAACTACGTGATCCCAGCCAATAATGGGCTGACGATCCCGCTCACGGTTACCGATGTCTTAACGATTGACGACAACACCGACGGCGTGAGCGACCGGGTGCTGATTAGTTCGTGGGGGCAAGCGGGTATCTACCGCAGCGACGATATGACACGCACGTGGACGGCCGTCCCCATCTTTGATGACCTCGGCGCACCGGTCTCGATTGTCTATGCCTACGAGCGATCGAAGGTTAACGGCACCATTTACGCCTCCGCAGACCGTGGTCGCATTTTCCGCTCGACTGATGACGGAGCGACGTGGGCCTTCGTGGGCACTTTGCCTGCCGCTAGCGCCGAGACGCCATGGTCGCTTGCAGCCCACCCGACCATCCCGAACTGTGTCTTTGCAGGCACGTTTGGCTACGGCGTTTACCTGAGCGACGATGCCGGTGCGACGTGGCGCAAACTGCCCGGCGTTGGCCTCGGCCCCAATGGCACCAACCACGTCTTCGACCTCGAATTTGACCCAGCCGACCCAAGCATGCTGTGGGCTGCCACGGCAACGGGCGTGTACCGTAGCGCCGACCAAGGCCAGAGTTGGACGGCTGTGAACGATGGCCTCTTCCCAGAGCGCGAAGCACGTTCGCTGGCGTTCTCTGCGGAAGCAGATGGACCGATCTATGTCGCGCTGTGGGGCGGTGGCGTCAAGCGCATCTTAGACCGCACCGCCATTACGCCGTGGGAGCTGTTTGCCT
>CAYYHN010000866.1:0-2317 GCA_964471245.1 uncultured Rhodothermaceae bacterium
GACGACGTTGACGCCGATCTCGCACTCGCAGAACTAGCGATCAATGCGCTTCAGCAGACGATTGCACTTCGTTTGACCAATGATGGGTATATGGTCGCCATCGAACTAGACGGCGACCCCGAAACCGCGCAGGAGATCACTTTTCGAGGGGATGTCAACCTCGTTGATCGCACCCTCGTTCTGGGCGAGGTCGCGGGCGACTCTGCCTTGCTCTACGCAACCACCGGCAATGACGTGTTCCTCTCTACTGGTGTAGGCACTGCGACGATAGGTGGTCGTGAACTCTATTTCGAGACGGACGACGGCATCGACGATGTATTTCTAAACAACACATGGATTGGTGATTTGCTGGTTCCGTACGCATTCGGCGGAGCACTTGAAATCCCCATTCTTGGCAGCCATCCCACCTCAACCCCAAGCGGATTTGTGTACCTCTACGCCCTAACGGGGCAAGGCGGCGCAGAGATTTGGAAGAGAGAAAGCAACGGAACCCAAACACTGATAGGTTGACACTATGCCCAAAATCAAAAAAGCTGATGCGGAGCGCTTTCATCGCTTCTTTGAGGACACCAAAGCCGAGCGAGATCGCCTGAACGCGCAGAAGCACGTGTTTGAAAAGAAGCGCAAAGCCTTTGCAGGTCAATGTGACATCTTGGCCTCGCTGTACGACTTCGACCCTAAAACACAAACCATCCTCCCTGATGGCACCATCACGGATGAGGTGTCAAGCGATCAAAAGGTGTTTGTCATGTCGCCTGATGAACTCCGCGCCCTCAAACGTGAACACGCGCGTCAGCAGCACAAGCAGCGCCGCCAACAAGCACAGGCTCAGTAAATGCCAGTTGGACCGGATAAATATCTAGCGACCTTCGCGGATGACACCGCCACGGACGCCCTACGTGAGACGCAGCAAAGCATGTTCAACGCTGTTGCTCCGGGCGGCGAGGGTGCTTCGGATGCATGGCTGAAATGGGCGGTCTTTATGGCCTTCCAGACGCGCAACATTACCACGTGGAATGGCGAGCTTGAGCAGTCCGGTACCGCCGTTTGGCCTGATGGTGAAGTCGGTGTCTACACTGCTGAAGACTACGACTTGCTAGGCTTTGGCGCGCTACTCATTTACAAAATCTCGCACCCAGCCAGCACCAAAACCGTGCGCGTCACCAGTCAACTCGACGAGGCACGCCTCGTTGTTCACAACGCCGTCGCCTCCATTGTCACATGACCACGAAGAACCTCACCATACACGCAGGCAGCTATTTCGACGAGGTTATTGACCTCACCGGATACCGTGCGATCACAGCAGGCGCAACGTTGAAGATGCGTATCGCCCGTGCGCCGGGTTACGAGGCGTTGGCCGAGGTCGTAGGCGGCATCGGAGATGATGGCACGAACGTCAATGGCGTGGTCATCATAGAGGATCAGGTTAGCGCGGATTGGGCGTCGATGGACGGGCACTATCAGATCACGCTGCATCCTAAAACAAAGGGCCTCGGCCACCTTGTTCAGCAGGGACGATGCACCATTAAACGCAAACTCTAAACATGGCTATTTCAGATACCGCGACCATCCTCGCCACGCTCAATCAACAGGGCTTGCGGACAGGTGCTGACCTCTCAGAAGAGGGCTTTCGGCGCATGATTGCGGACTATGAGCACTACATGCGTGCCATCGTCTACGACAACGACGACCCGGACCAACTCGAAGCCTCGGCGACGATGGCATGGCCGGACGGCTCCGCAGGCGTTTGGACGCGAACTGACCAAAACGACGAATGGGGCGTCGTGACCGCGTTCACCGTCACACACGCCCTGTCTGAGCAGATCGCCACCGTCACGCTGCACGCGACTCTGCAACACATCGAATCGATCACCATCAACGACTTACCATAATCATGGGACGACTAAAAACAGCCATCCGCGCCTTTAACGCTGCCCTCGCTGATGGTGGCGCGTTTGAAGACCTACACGGCACGAATCACGCACTGCATGTGCTCAATGTAGGGAGCGACGGGAATGTCGCCCTTGCACCAACCAAAGACGAATTGCTCGGCGCGGGCGGCGATGCGACTTCATTGCGTGCGCTGCTGCCGGGCCTGCGTGGTGCCGATGCTGGTACACTAGAAGCGCTCCGTTTGCTGCTTGCTGATTTAGCTACGCGGGATCAGATCCTCGGAGCGGGCGGCGATGCGACTTCGTTGCGTGCGTTGCTGACGGGCTTGCGTGGTGCCGACACTGGCACGCTCGAAGCGCTCCGCTTGCTGTTGAACGCGAGGCCGACGCGGGATCAGATCCTCGGCGCGGGCGGCGATGCGACT
>CAYYHN010000867.1:0-2310 GCA_964471245.1 uncultured Rhodothermaceae bacterium
CATACGGTCGAGGGCGACGGGTAGGTCGCGCACATTGTAGTCGCCGGGATTCGTTTCGCAGCCGTTTCCGCCCGCCGGAAAGTTCTCGCACGCACTAAAGGAGATGTTCTTGAACATCAGCCATTGCTCGTCGTGGCTCTCCATGTACGTCACGATGTTCGGTACGTCGATGCCACGGTTCACGTAGTAGTTGCCTGCGAAGTTGGAGTTGTTGCCGCTGTTGTAGCCCATGGTGGCTTCGTTGAACGTGTGGTTCATGTTGCCCCACAGCATCATGCCCGGCTTGCCTTCGTTGATCCCATACGTCGCCAGTTCATTCTCCTCACGGTTGTCGCCAAAGTGTTCGAGGATGACATAGGCATCAGGCTTGACGTCCCAGATGGCATCGGCCATGCGCTTGAGCAATGCGACACGGCTGGCATCATACGAACTCCACGCGCCCACGTCGCCGCCTGTGTTGCGCTGCGTAAAGCCTTTGGAAAGGTCAAAACGATAACCGTCGATGTTGTATTCCTCTAGCCAGTACGCATTCGCACGATCGAGCCAGTACTGCGTGGCCGTGCTTTCGTGATTCAGGTCATTGAAGACGTTGAACGGGTGCCGCGCCGACGTGTTGGCATATGGGCTATTGCTGGTCGGCCCTGCGCCGGGATCACCTGTGGCACTGCTGTTGTAGAGCCGTATCAGCGGCGACTGCCCTGTGGCGTGGTTATAGACGACATCAAGGATAACCGCGATGCCTCGCTGGTGCGCGGCGTCTACGAAGCGCTTGAACGCGTCAGGCGTGCCGTAGTACTTGTCGAGTGCAAGATGGAACGCTGGGTTGTAACCCCAGCTCAGGTTACCGTCAAACTCCGAGACGGGCATCAGCTCAATCGCGTTCACGCCGAGACCCGCGATGTAGTCGAGCGTATCCGCTAGTGTCTCATAGCTGTGGTCGGCGATGAAGTCGCGCAGCAGCAGTTCGTAGACCACCAGTTCATCTTGCGGCGGTGGCGTAAAATCACTCCATTGAAACGGCGTCTGCCCCGTCTGGAGAACGCCTACTGGCTGCGTCGTCTGCCCCGATGGATACGGCTTCAGATTGGGGAAGACATCGCCCAAAAACGGATCGTTGCCTTCATCGAGGATCAGGGGGCTGTAGGGATCAGCCACGCGGATCTGGCCGTCGACAACGTACTGGAAGCCGTATTGCTCGCCCGGCGTCAGGCCATCGAGTGTGATCCACCAATGCACGCTGTCAGCATTGATTTCGTCGCGGAATAGCTGGTAGTCTTGCGTAATTTCCCAATTGTTGAAGTCACCGATGACGTGGACGAAATTTTTGCGCGGCGCAAAGAGCGACAGCGTAACCGTCGTCGCATCATTGGGGTCGTAGTTGATGCCATCTTCCATGCCATCCGGACGCGGCGCATTCACCACATCGGCGGGGATAACACCGACTTCGCCAGTCACCGTGTCGCCGCCGGCATCGGTAGCGGTCACCTTAAACTGCGAACCGCTGGGGACAGGCATATCCAACCGGACGCGGAAGATGCCCGTACTTTCTTCGTAAGCGCTTAACCCATCGGTCGCCACGCCATTCACCTCATAGATCAAGTTGGTGAACGCTTCGGTACTAAAGAGGCCTGCCGAAACGGCAAAGATGTCACCGTTGCTGCTTTGCTCACGCCCCAACTGGAAGAGCATCGGGTCCACGACCTGCAGGATCGAGTTGTTGTTATCCTGCGGATTCGAAAGTGGATTGAGCGGATCGGTCAGCCATGCATTGTCACTTCCTGATGCGTTTCGCTCGACGTAAATCTTGTATTCTTCTGTTCTTCCAACTGCTACCGACTTGGTCAACAACCACTGACTCTGTACCGGGTCGTAGGCCATGGGATCATCGAGCGACCAGCCATTGAACGTGCCACGCACGTAGGCTTGCGTCACCGACTCGCCGGGTGGCACGATGTAACGAAAGGTGATATCTAGCGATTGAGCGAAGACCGCAGAGGCGGTCAGGAGCAACCCAAAAACAAGGGCAAATAGACGAAGCATGATACGTGCAATTGTAATTCCATATCGCGCACAAAGTGTAAGCGCTTACACACCAAGATAGCAATTGCTTACACGAAAAGCGAGATGTGGAACAGGGATTTCTCATTCAACGCAGCGGTCTGCTTTGTTCTAAAACGCATGCTGCTCAATCATCGATGCTGGTGACTCGGACCAATGCCTACCGCCAAATCCAGCACCGGCATGTTTACGTGTGTCGCATTCTCCCCTTCGCGCAGGTGGTAGATCGCATCCATCTCAAGCCCCTCGTAT
>CAYYHN010000868.1:0-2309 GCA_964471245.1 uncultured Rhodothermaceae bacterium
CCGCGGGTTGTTCATCAACTGGCAGTAGGCGAGCACGTCCTTGATCTCGCGGCGCTGGTAGAACGAGAGTCCGCCGATAACGCGGTACGGGATGCCACCACGCCGTAGGGCTTCTTCAAGCGAACGGCTCTGTGCGTTGGTACGGTAGAGCACGGCGAAGTCGCTGTAGCGGTAGCCGCCGCGAATCTGGAGGTCGCGGATGGTACGTTCGATCTTTTGCGCCTCATCCTTCTCCGAGATCGCGTCCATCAACACTACATAGTCGCCCTCGCGGTTGTCCGTCCAGAGCGACTTGTCGAGTTGGTCCTCGTTCTGCTTGATAATGGAGTCGGCCAGCTTGAGGATGCGCTGCGTCGAGCGGTAGTTCTGTTCGAGGCGGACCGTCGTCGCCTTCGGATAGTCGCGCTGGAACGACAGGATGTTGCCGATGTCCGCACCACGGAACGCGTAGATGCTCTGCGCATCGTCACCGACGACGCAGAGGTTCTTGTGCCGCGCTGCGAGCAGCTTCGTTAGTTGGTACTGCGCGTGGTTGGTGTCTTGGTACTCGTCTACGTGCAGGTAGCGCCACTTCTCTTGGTACTTGCCAAGGGTATCCGGATGCTGCTGGAACAGGTAGATGGGCTTGAGCAATAGGTCGTCGAAGTCCATCGCGTTCGACTTCCGGAGCATGTCTTGGTACGGCTGATAGACGAGCGCCGCCTTCTCTTGGATGGGCGAGGCGACAACACGAGCGTATTCGCTGGGCGGCACCATCTGGTTCTTGGCGCTGGAGATCATCGACCGGATGGCGCGTGGACTGAACTGCTTCGAGTCGATGTTGAAGCGATCCATCAGTTGCCGCAGGATGCGCTCGGTGTCGTCGGTGTCGTAGATCGAGAAGTCTGAGGGGTAGCCAATCTTTTCGCCCTCGGTGCGCATGATGCGGGCAAAGATGCTGTGGAACGTGCCCATCCAGATGCCCTTGCCGCGCTCAGCACCCACGAGTTTGATGATGCGCTCCTTCATCTCGCGCGCCGCCTTGTTCGTAAACGTCACCGCAAGGATCTGCCATGGCCGCGCCTTGCCTTGTGCGATGAGGTAGGCAATGCGATGCGTCAGCGTACGCGTTTTGCCCGAGCCGGGGCCAGCAATAATCAGCACCGGCCCATCTGCGGCCAACACAGCCTCCTGCTGTGCCGGATTCAACCCACTCACAATCAAATCGGCTTCGTCCTTGTTGGCTAGTACCGGAGCAGATTTAGGCGCTTCATCGAAGGCAAGTTGGAATTGACGCATAAGGTTTGTGATTTGCAATTCGTGGTTTGTACGCTCACTGCGTTCGCTTTCGGTTCTTTCTCAAGAACGAATCACAAAAGCGAGCCAACGGCGAACGTACAAACCACTAAAGTGAGCGCAGCGAACGTACGGCAGCCGCGCAGCCGAGCGCCCAAGATAACACATTGATAAGCTGGGCTCTGAGGCATGTGGATAAGTTGTTTGCAGGAGGGCTTTGGCGTGCCGCAACTGGCGTACAACAGACTGGGCCTGTATTTTCTGTCTCGCTTTATTCCACGGCTGCCTCACCGCTATGCGTTTACGTCTCGTCTTCCTGTTTCTACTTGCATGTGTGTTGCCCTATGCTGTCGCGGCGCAAGGCACTGTCGTCGTAGCAGGTGGCGGCAGTGAGGGCGATGTGGGCGATGCGTCGGCGTGGTCGTACGAGCTTTACCGCGCTTTACTCGAAGGCAGCGACCTTGACGGCGACGGGACGGTGCGCATTGCCATCCTGCAAACAAGTGCCCCGACAACGTTTCTGCTCGACTACTTTGCCGACCTTGCTGGAACGATCGGACTCGCCGCTGAGGCGCAAAACTACCGCATTACCTCCCGCGCTGCGGCCAATGATGCCAACCTTATCGGCAGCGTAGGTGATGCGGAGGCCATATTCATCAAAGGCGGCAATCAAGGCAACTACTACGACTTCTGGAACGACACGCTGCTCGAAACGCAGATCCGTAGTGTCGTCGCGGCGGGCGGCGCGATTGGCGGGACGAGCGCAGGGGCGATGAGCATGGCAGAAGCCTGCCTCTGCGGCGGGCGCGACCTCATCTCGTCGGATGTGATGGCCGATGCAAACACGGCGTTCCTTGATGATCGCGATGGCGGCTCGGGTATCCACACCGATTTCCTTGGCAGGGTGCCGGGTGTCTTCATCGACACGCACTTCACCGAGCGGGGTCGATTGGGTCGTTTGTTGGGCGTCCTTGGCAAAGCCAACGACGACACGGCAAGCGATCACCTTGCCATCGGCTTAGAGAATTCGACCG